>NZ_CADEAU010000419.1 GCF_902825405.1 Micromonospora maritima
CCGCCTCGGCGCCGGTCGCACGGCGGTGGCGGCGGGCACGCCGTCGCCGCTGTCCGCCGGCCGGGTGGTCCAGCGGCGCAGCTCCTCCCGGTACGCCGGGTCGGCCAGCTCCGCGTCGGCGGCCCGGCCCGTGGAGACGGCAAGCATCGGCATCTGGTCCGGCCGTACCACGTGCAGGTACGCGCCCTCCGCCTCGACCGCGTCACCGAGGCGGGCCAGGACCGCTTCGGGAACCGGGCGGTCACCGTACGCGCGACGGTCGGTGCGCCGGCGGGGGATCGCGTCGACCAGCCGACCCGCCGGCACGTCCAGGTCCGCCGGTCCGGTGGTGCGCAGCCGGGCCAGCAGCGCCGGGTCGCCCGCGTCGGGCATCCGTTCCACGGTGACCGTCCACCCGGCGGCGGTCAGCGAGACGCGGGCGTGGTGCAGGGCCGCTCCGCAGCTCAGCGTGAGCAGCCGGCCGTCCGGGTCGATGTGGGCGAGCTGCCGGTCCGGGTCGGCGCGCAGCTCCAGCGCGTCCGGGGTGACCCGCCAGCGCCAGGGCTGGGTGTTGAAGACCGAGGGGGCGTGCAGGGACTGCCGGGCCGCGGCCTCCAGCACCCGTACCGTCGGGGTCTGCTCGACACCGGTCGATGAGCGGTCCATGGTGGCGCCTCCTCGTTGCTCGTCCCCTTCCGACCCTGCCCGCCGGCGCGGGTGGGGGACAGGGCCGGAGGACCCGGGGGTTCGGGGCAGGTGGCCCGGGACCCGGCGGACGGTCAGGCGGGAGCGTCGCCCTGCTCCGCCGGCACGGCGAGCGCGATGGTGAGGTCGAGGACGGTGGCCGGGTCGTGCAGGCGGTCGCCGAACAGCTCCCGCAGCTTGCCCATCCGGTAGCGGACCGTCTGCGGGTGCACGAACAGGTCTGCTGCCACGTCGTCGCGCCGTCCCTGGTGCAGCAACCACGACCGCAGCGTCTCGGCGAGCCGGTGCGCGGTGGCCGGTGGCAGGGCGGCCAGCGGGGCGAGGGCCTGTGCGCGCAGGTCGGCCAGGGCCTCCGGATCCATGCTGAGCAGCAGCGTGGCCAGGTGCCGCTCGGTGTCGACCGGGCCTGCGTCCGGCTCGCCGAGGCCGAGCGCGAGCGCTCGGGTGGCCCGCTGGTACGACGCGGCGACCCGGTGCCACGGCCGGGCCGGGCCGAGCACCGCCCGGTGCCCGTGCAGCAGGCGGATGAGCTGACGTCGCCGCCCGCCGTGCGCGTCCGGGACCAGCAGCACCGCCAGTTCCTCGGCCGGACTCATCCCGGGCAGGTCCTCGCCGCTCTCCAGCGTGTGCGGGTTGAGCAGGGCGAGCACCGCGCGCAGGTGCCGGCGGGGCAGCAGCACCACGGTCAGCGTCTGCGGCAGCGGCCAGTCGGCCCGTTCGGCGCTGGCCCGCAGCGACTCCTCCGGGTCGCCGGCGAGCAGCTGCTGGGTGAGCCGTTCCAGGCTGCGGCGGCGCATCCGGCCGGCGCTGGCCAGCTCGTCGGCGTGCCCGGCCACGCTGGCCGCCGACAGCTCGTCGATGTACGCGAACATCAGCTCGGCGAACTCGGCCACCGTCTCGGCGGCCGACCCGCTGCGCACCGTGGTGGTGGAGACCTCCCGCCAGGCCACCCGGGCCCCCACCCGGTACGCGGCCAGCAAGGCGTCCATGCTCCGCCCCGAGCGGGCCTCGCCGCTGCCCAGCGCGTACGCGGCCTCCAGCGCGGGGGCCAGGGGAGTGCTCGGGTCGGCCGGGTGGGTACCCTCGATGAGCTGGAGGAACGTGCCGAGCGCGATGCGTACCGCGTTCTCGATCTTCTCCCGCATGGCCCCGGTCAGCGCGCCCGAGTAGTCCGGAACCTCGGCGGTGATCGCGGTGACCGTCCGCTCGGCGACCATCGGCAGTCGTCCGCGCAGCGTCGCCGCCACCTCGACGTCGAGATCAAGATGGGCCGCCCGCTGACCCCTCCCGGTCTCCTGCGTCATCTTGTTCCCCTCGAACAAAAACCTGCGACCGTTTCACCTTTGCCGGTCAAGATGTTATGCGATTGGGCAGCCACGCTGGTCATATGACCACAACTGCCCACCGCCGCCCCCAGAAGGTCTCCTTCCGGGACAGGCTGCTGCGGCTGGCCGGCACGGTCACCACGCCGCTGCTCCCGGACGACTACCTCGACATGGTCGCGCCGCTGCGCGCGGGCGCCCCGCTGCGGGGGCGCGTCGTCGCCGTCCGCCCGGAGACCCGGGACGCGGCCACGCTGGTGATCCAACCCGGTCGCGGCTGGCAGGGCCACCTGCCCGGGCAGTACGTGCGGCTCGGCGTGGACGTCGACGGGGTGCGGCAGTGGCGCGCGTACTCGGTCACCTCGGCGCCGGGCGCGGCCGACGGCCGGATCAGCGTCACGGTGAAGGCCATCCCCGACGGCAAGGTCAGCAACCACCTGGTCCGTCGGCTCCGGCCGGGCACGATCGTCCAGCTCGACCAGGCCCAGGGGGACTTCGTGCTGCCTGCGGCGACCCCGGAACGGATCCTGTTCCTCACCGCCGGCAGCGGCATCACCCCGGTCATGGGCATGCTCCGGTCCGGGCTGGCGGACCGGTCCGACGTGGTGCTGGTGCACTCGGCCCCCACCCGCGACGACGTCATCTTCGGCGCCGAACTGCGGGCGCTGGCCGAGCGCGGTACGGTACGGCTGGTCGAGCGGCACACCGACACCTCCGGCCTGCTCGACGTGGCCGAGCTGGACGACCTCGTACCCGATCACGCGCAACGCCACACCTGGGCCTGCGGCCCGGTCGGCCTGCTGGACGCGGCCGAGGCGCACTGGGCGGCGCGCGACGCCGCCGAACTGTTGCACACCGAGCGGTTCCGTCCCACGGTGATCACGCCGGGCGAGGGCGGCACGGTGACCTTCACCGGGGCGGGGGTGACCGTCGAGGCCGACGGCGCCACCACCCTGCTCGACGCGGGGGAGAACGCGGGGGTGCTCATGCCCTCGGGCTGCCGGATGGGGATCTGCTTCGGCTGCGTCGTGCCGTTGCGCCAGGGCGCCGTACGCGACCTGCGCAACGGCGACGTCACCACGGCCGTGCCGGGTGACGGCGTCGCCATCCAGACCTGCGTGTCGGCGGCCGCCGGTACCTGCGACATCGATCTCTGAAGGAGCCACCGACGTGACCGTGATCCAGAAGAAGGCCGACAACCCGATCGCCCACCTGAGCGCCGAGGACATCGAGATCATCGGCAAGGAACTGGACGCGATCCGGGACCGGGTCCTCGCCGACCGGGGGGAGCGGGACGCCCGCTACATCCGCAAGGTGATCAAGACGCAGCGGACGCTGGAGATCAGCAGCCGGGCGGTGCTGCTCTTCTCGCTGTTCCCGCCGGCCTGGATCGTCGGCACGGCCGGCCTCACGGTGGCCAAGATCCTCGACAACATGGAGATCGGGCACAACGTCCTGCACGGCCAGTGGGACTGGATGCGTGACCCGAAGATCCACTCCACCACCTGGGAGTGGGACCACGTCTCCCCGGCCGACCAGTGGAAGCAGTCGCACAACGAGCTGCACCACCGCTTCACCAACGTGGTCGGCAAGGACAACGACCTCGGGTACGGCATCATGCGTGTCGACGAGGACCAGCCCTGGCACCCGATGCACCTGGGTCAGCCGGTGTGGAACCTGCTCAACGCGTGCTTCTTCGAGTACGGCATCGCCGCGTACGACATGGAGCTGGGCGACCACCTCAAGCAGAAGCGGCTCAAGGAGCCGGCGTTCCGGGCCAAGGCCAGGGCGGTCGGCCGCAAGATCCGCCGCCAGGTGCTCAAGGACTACGTGGTGCACCCGCTGCTGTCCGGTCCGTCGTTCCTGTCCACGCTCGCCGCCACGTTCACCGCGAACCTGCTGCGCAACGTGTGGAGCCACTCGGTGATCATGTGCGGTCACTTCCCGAACGGCGTGGAGACGTTCGAGAAGACCTCGATCGAGGGCGAGACGCGCGGCGAGTGGTACCTGCGGCAGATGCTCGGCTCGGCCAACATCAGCGGCCCCCGCCTGCTGCACCTCATGACCGGCAACCTGTCCTTCCAGATCGAGCACCACCTCTTCCCCGACCTGCCCAGCAACCGCTACCAGGAGATCGCCCCGCAGGTGCGGGCGCTGTTCGACAGGTACGGCCTGCGGTACACCACCGGACCGCTGCCCAAGCAGGTCGCCTCCGCCTGGTGGAAGGTGATCCGGCTGTCGCTGCCCAACCGGCGCGACCGTCGGCAGCCGGCCGCCCCGGCCCCGCTGGTCCCCTCCGGCGCCGTCTGACCGGACCGTGCACGGCGGGTGAACGTTCGCCCGCCGGCACCTGCACACTCGATGTCCTCCCAGCTCAGGGCGTTTTCACTACGGTCCCGGCGGGGTCGCGTCCCCGTACACTCGCGGCCGGTGTGGCCGACGAGCTGAAGGGGTGTGGTCGCCGATGGACCGCGACGCCGGGACGCCCCGCGCCCGCCGCCGGGTGGTGATGCTCGTCGACAACGCCGTCGAGGGCGACTCGCGGGTGCAGAAGGCCGCGCGGTCCGCCGCCGACGCCGGTTGGGACGTGACCCTGCTCGGCTGCGCCCACGTCGACGCCGAGCGTCGCTGGCAGCTCGGCGACGCCGAGGTGCGCGTCCTGCCGCTCGACGCCCCCCGCCCCACCCCCTCCGGCGTGGCC
>NZ_CADEAU010000420.1 GCF_902825405.1 Micromonospora maritima
CGCAGCCGGCGGCCCCGACCGAGCGACCGCGACGCCAGGTCCGGCGCGGGTGCGGCGGCGTCGGCGAGGTCGCGTACGGCGCCGCGCAGCGCCTCGTCCAGCGACGTGTTCATCGGGTCACCTCCGACCGGGTGGTCAGCTCGTCGAGCGCCGGCACGAGGTGCCGGAGCCGGGCCAGTGCCTTGGCGCTCTGGCTGGCCACGGTGCCGGGCCGGCAGCCGAGCAGCGCGGCGGTCTGCTCGACGCTCAGGTCCTCCAGGTAGCGCAGCGTCAGCACGGCGCGCTGGCGCGGCGGCAGGGCGCGCAGCGCGTCGCGTAGCAGCAGCCGCAGGTCGCTGTCGTCGCCCGCCGTCGGCCGTTCCGGCAGCTCCGCCACCGGCACCTCGGCCCGTCGCGCCCGCCGTCGCCAGCCGGAGACCTGGTCGTGGTAGAGGATCCGTTTCACGTACGGCTCCGCGTCGCCGCGGATCCGGGGCCACCTGGCGTACGCCTTGGCCAGCGCGTTCTGGAGCAGGTCCTCCGCCGCGTGCTGGTTGCCGGCGAGCGCGTACGCGACCCGCAGCAGGGCCGCTCCCCGCTCGTTGACGAACGCGGTGAACTCCCCGTCGACCTCTGCCACCGTCCACCTCCGCATCTTCAGACGCACGGGGCGGGGAAATCTTTGCCCCCCGCGCGACAATGGGTGACATGCGCTGGACCGTGCTCGACTCGCCGATCGGGGAGTTCTCCGTGGGGACCGACGACGACGCCGTGCGCGGCGCGCACTTCGGCCGGGTGGCGTCGGCGGCCGACGAGCCCGGCGACGACCTGGCCCGGCTCGCCGTGGCCGAGCTGCGGGCCTACTTCGCCGGTGAGCTGACCGATTTCACCATGCCGGTGGTGGCGCCGCACGGCTCCGAGTTCGAGCGCGCGGTCTGGCGTGAGATGACAGGCATCCCGTACGGGGAGACGAAGACCTACGGCGAGGTGGCGAAGGCGGTCGGCGACCCGGGGGCGGCCCGCGCCGTCGGGGTGGCCTGCAACCGCAACCCGATCCCGGTGCTCGTGCCGTGTCACCGGATCGTCGGGGCCGGCGGCAAGCTGGTGGGGTTCGGCGGCGGGCTGTCACGCAAGGTGACCCTGCTGGAGCTGGAGGCCTCGGCGGCGCTGCGCCGCGACTGGCTTCGCTGAGCGCGATCGCACCGCCGGTCCGCCCCGGTCCGAGCGATCCTCGCCATGATCTGGCCCGGTTGGATCCGAGCTGATCGAGGAGGAGACGTGCCACCGAGCGTGGTTGACGTGCCGACGGGTGAGTTATACAACTCTGGTATGGCCTTCACCCTGAACCTGAAGCCCGAGGTCGAGCAGCGGCTCAAGGAGCTCGCCGAGGCGGAGCACCGCTCGATGCACAAGACGGTCGAGGTGGCGGTTCAGGCGTACCTGGACCGGCACGAGCGCGACGAGTGGACCCGGCAGGCCGCGCGGCGGGTTCTCAAGGAAGATGCCGAGTTCTTCGAGATGTTGGGGGACCGGTGACACGCCCCTGGCCGGACGCGGAGGACCTGCTGACGTTGCTCGCTGAACACACCGGTCCCCGGAGCCAGGTGCGGGACGCCGGGATACTGGTGGTGGCAGCGGCCCGGCCCCACGCGCGGTTGATGGGGCGGGCCGCCTACCCGACCGCCTTGGACAAGGCCGCCGCATTGCTGCACGGGCTGATGATCTGGCGTCCCCTCGACCTGTGGAATGCCGGGCTCGCCTGGGCCGCGATGCGCGTCTTCCTGACCCGTGCCGGCTTCCGTCTCGCCATGCCGGCGAAGGAGCGGATGGCGTTGACGGACGCGTTGACCAGCGGAGAGGTCGACTCGGTCGAGGAGCTGGCACTGCGGCTGTCGCCGTACCTGGAGATGTCGGCCTGACGGAACGACGACGGCCGGGTCCCTGCGGACCCGGCCGTCGACGGTGTTCCGGTAAGCGCGTCAGCGCTCGACCTCGCCGGCGATGAACGCCTCGACGGCGGCGTGCGCGTCGTGGTCGGCGTACTGCTGCGGCGGGGACTTCATGAAGTACGAGGAGGCGGAGAGGATCGGGCCACCGATCTTCCGGTCCAGCGCGATCTTCGCGGCCCGGACGGCGTCGATGATGACACCTGCCGAGTTCGGCGAGTCCCACACCTCGAGCTTCAGCTCGGCGTTGAGCGGGGTGTCACCGAAGGAGCGGCCCTCCAGGCGGATGTACGCCCACTTGCGGTCGTCCAGCCACGGCACGTGGTCGGACGGGCCGATGTGCACGTCGCTCTTGCTCATCTCGTGCGGGATCTGGGACGTCACCGACTGGGTCTTCGAGATCTTCTTCGAGACCAGTCGGTTGCGCTCCAGCATGTTCATGAAGTCCATGTTGCCGCCGAAGTTGAGCTGGTACGTGCGCAGCAGCTCGACCCCGCGGTCCTCGAAGAGCTTCGCCAGGGCGCGGTGCACGATGGTGGCGCCGACCTGGCTCTTGATGTCGTCACCGACGATCGGCAGGCCGGCGTCGGTGAACTTCTGCGCCCACTCCGGGTCGGAGGCGATGAAGACCGGCAGGGCGTTCACGAACGCGCAACCGGCGTCGATCGCGGCCTGCGCGTAGAACTTGTCGGCCTGCTCGGAGCCCACCGGGAGGTAGGAGACGACCACGTCGACCTGCGCGTCGCGCAGCGCCTGCGCCACGTCGACCGGCTGGGCGTCCGACTCCTCGACGATCTCCCGGTAGTACTGGCCGAGACCGTCGAAGGTCGGGCCCCGCTGCACGGTCACGCCGGTCGGCGGGACGTCGCAGAGCTTGATCGTGTTGTTCTCGCTGGCGACGATCGCCTCCGCGAGGTCCATGCCCACCTTCTTGGCGTCCACGTCGAACGCCGCGACGAACTTCACGTCGGAGACGTGGTAGTCGCCGAAGGTGACGTGCATGAGACCCGGGACGCGGTCGTTCGGGTCGGCGTTCCGGTAGTACTCCACGCCCTGTACGAGGGACGAGGCGCAGTTACCCACACCGACGATGGCGACGCGGACGGAGCCCATAGCGTCTGCCTCCTTCTTCTTCATCACGGCCGCTCTGTCCTGGACGTGCCAGGCGTGGGCGGGCTGTCGTTGTCTCCTCGGCCACCGGCCGTCCCGGGTCGCGGGGCGGTCGGGGCCCGGCCGGAGCGCTCGTTGGCGATGAGCTCCTCCAGCCAGCGGACCTCGCGCTCACAGGCGTCGAGCCCGTGGCGTTGCAGTTCCAGGGTGTACGCGTCGAGGCGCTCGGCTGCCCGGCCGAGCACGTCGCGAAGACCTTCGCGGCGTTCCTCGATCTTCCGACGACGACCTTCCAGGATCCGGAGCCGGGTGGCCTGGTCGGTCCGGGCGAAGAACGCGAAGTGCACGCCGAAGCCCGTGTCGTCGTACGTCTCGGGTCCAGCCTGCGCTATGAGCTGGGCGAAGCGTTCCTTGCCCTCCGCGGTAATGGTGTAGACCACCCGACCGCGTCGGCTGGTCAGCGCGGGAACCTCCTCGGCGGTCGCGGGCGTCTCGGCGGCTTCGGTGATCCATCCCGCCGCCTGCAGCCGGCGCAGGGTCGGGTAGAGCGAGCCGTAGCTGATCGCCGCCCGGATGGCGCCGAGCTTGGCGGTCAACTCCTTGCGCAGCTCGTAGCCGTGCATCGGAGCCTCCTGCAGGAGGCCCAGGATGGCGAATTCGAGCACGGGCCATCCCTTCTGTTCCCCCTGCGCGGAGCGCTAACCACCGCGATGTATCGGACCGATACATCGCACGTTAGCGGAGAGGGGTGGCCAGGGCAAACCCCGGGTTACGCGACATCCTCGTCACCGATGGTGACCATGGTCGCCTCGGTTCGACGGAGCGCGTACCCTTTGCCGCATGCGTACGCAGCGCCAGGTCGTCGACTACTCGCTCCAGAAGCGGGCGGTGCTGCGTGAACTCCTCGCCGGGCGGATCGGCACGTACGACGTCTGCGACGCCTCGCCGTACCTGAAGAACGCCGCCCGCTTCCACGGTGAGCCGACCGATCACCGCTGCCCGATCTGCCGTAGCGAGAACCTGATCCACGTCCACTACATTTACGGTGACGAACTCAAGCAGTCGGCCGGCCAGGCGCGTACCCGGGCCGAGTTGCCCGTCCTGGCCATGACGCTGCGTGAGTTCCAGGTGTTCGTGGTGGAGGTCTGCCCCGGCTGCGACTGGAACCATCTCGTCGAGCAGTTCCTGCTCGGCCGGGACAGTCTCGCGGGTGAGGCGGAGGACGCGGGCGAGTCGGTCGCGGCCAACGGCTCCACCACTCGGCGAGGGCGAGAGGCGCAACGGTGAACGCGGCTGTCCCGATCGTTGCCGGCCCGGTGACCGGGCGGCACGAGCGACAGCCATTAAGCGTAATTGGTCCGATTAGGTCGGATTTGACGGGCGCACGTCGGCGCGGCCGGCGGGTAACGTCCCGTGTTCCAGCTCACGGCAACCCGGTGGCGGCGCCCCCGCGCCCCACCGCGACCGGCAGGGTGTGAGGAATGAACTACGGCGATCCCAGTTCTTCGCGTGGGCGGGCCCAGATCCCGGGCCCGAACGGCGACCCCGGCTCCGAGCGGAGCCCGCGCGGGAACGGCTGGTCCGGCGCTCCCGAGGGTGGCGCCTCGGCGCGTGCCTCGGTGACACCGCGCGGCACCGGCGGCCGGGCCTCGGTCGGTGGTGCCGCCCCG
>NZ_CADEAU010000421.1 GCF_902825405.1 Micromonospora maritima
ACCGGCCGGGACCGGGCCGGCCGGGGCGCGGCTCGGGGCGGCGCTGGCCCTGGTGGCCCTGGCCGGGTTGCTCGGACTGCCCGACCAGGCGGCGTTGCGCCGTACCCACGAGTGGCCGCGGAGCGCCCCCGTCGACTACGCGGGTGCGGCACGGGTGATCGCCGCCGGGGAGCGGCCGGGCGACGCGATCGTCTACTCACCCCGGGACAGTTGGCTGTTCCCGGATCTGGGCATGGCGTACCACCTGGGGTCACGGCTGCCGCGCGACGTGCTGGTGGTCCGCGACCAGCGGCAGGACGCGAACCTGTGGGCCACCGAGTGCGACGACCCGGCGCGGTGCCTGACCGGGGTGGACCGGGTCTGGCTGGTGGTCACCGGGCGCCGGGCGGACCCGCTGGCGGCGGTGCCCGGCGCCAAGGGCGCGGCGCTGCGCGACGGCTTCACGGTGCGTCGGGTCTGGCCCCGTTCGGGACTCACGGTGGCCCTGCTCGCCCGGTGAGGCGGTCGGTGGTGCCCCGGGCCAGCGGGACGACGAGCGCCGCCTCGGTGCCGCCCCCGGCACCGTTGCGCAGTTCGATGGTGCCGCGCAGCTCGCCCGTGACCAGCGCCCGGACGATCTGGAGCCCGAGGTTGCCGCCCCGTTCGGCGTCGAACTGCCCGGGCAGGCCGCGCCCGTTGTCGGTGACCGAGACGTGCAGCTCCTTGCGGAGTCGGTGCACCGACACCACCACCTCCGGCTTCGGCCCGTCGACCGCGGCGGGAGCACCGTCCTCGTCGGCCGGCGGGAACCCGTGCTCCACGGCGTTGAGCAGCAGCTCGTTGAGGACCATCACCAGCGAGGTGGCGATCTCGGCGGGCAGCACGCCGAAGCTGCCCTTCCGGCGCATGCCGACGGTCACCTCGGTCGCCGCCACCTCGGTCGCGGCGCTGGCGACCCGGTCGACGATGCCGTCGAACTCCACCGCCTCGTCGCTGGACATGGAGAGCGTCTCGTGCACCAGCGCGATCGAGGCGACCCGGCGTACCGACTCCTCCAGCGCGACCCGGGCCTCGGGCATGGCCACCCGGCGGGCCTGGAGGCGCAGCAGCGCGGCGACGGTCTGGAGGTTGTTCTTCACCCGGTGGTGGATCTCCCGGATGGTGGCGTCCTTGGTGATCAGGGCGCGGTCGCGGCGGCGTACCTCGGTGATGTCGCGGACCAGCACCAGCGCGCCGATCGGCACGCCGGCGGGCATCAGCGGCAGCGCCCGGGTGAGCATCGTGGCGCCCCGGGCGTCGATCTCCCGGCGAGGCGGCGCCTCGCCGCGCAACGCGGCGAGCACCGCGTTGCCCGCGTCGGTGCCTTCGAGCGGGTCGCCGGCCAGCCGGCGGTGCAGCTTGGCCAGATCCTCCCCGACCAGGTGGGAGGCGTAGCCGAGCCGGCGGTACGCGGACTGGGCGTTCGGGCTGGCGTAGGTGACCTTGCCGTTGGCGTCGAGCCGCACCAGTCCGTCGCCGACCCGGGGCGCCGAGGTGGTCTCGCCCGGGTGCCGGGGCGGCGGGAACGTGCCGTCGGCGATCATCTGGGCCAGGTCGTCGGCGGTGGTCAGGTAGTTCAGTTCGAGCTGGCTCGGGGTGCGCGCGGTGGACAGGTTGGTGTCGCGCCCCACCACGGCGATCACCTCACCGGCTTCCCCGTCGCCGGTGCGCAGGCGCACCGGGATGGCCTCGTGCCGGGCGGGCACGTCGCCGTACCAGACCGGGTCGCCCTCGCGCCAGATCCGGCCCTGCCGGTGGGCCACCTCCAGGTGTGCCACCTCGGGCCCGCCGACGATGCGGCCGACCTGGTCGTCCAGGTACGCGGTCGGCGCGGTCGTCGGGCGGACCTGGGCCACGCAGAGGAAGGTGCCGTCACCGTCCACCGGCACCCAGAGCAGCAGGTCGGCGAAGGAGAGGTCGGACAGCAGCTGCCAGTCGCCGGCGATCCGGTGCAGGTGGTCGATGTCCGCCGGCCGGAGCGCGGTGTGCTCCTCGGCGAGGTCACGGAGGGTGGACACGCTCCACAGCGTGCCACGCCGGGCCTCACATCGTCGCGGTGACCTTTTTCAACCCGCGTGGTGCGTCCGGGTCCTCGCCGCGGGCCAGCGCCAGGGCCAGCGCGAGCCGTTGCAGCGGCAGGATGTCGAGCAGCGGCGCGTACCGCTCGTCGACCTCGGGCACCGCCATCCGGGTCTCGCCGACCTCGGCGGAGCCGACCACCACCACGTCGGCGCGGCGCTCGCCGAGCCGGGGCAGCACCTCGCGCATGGACGTGCCGCCGGGGCCGGAGCCGACCACGGCGAGGACCGGGACGTCCGGGTCGGTCATGGCCAGCGGGCCGTGCAGCAGGTCGGCGCCGGAGAACGCGAGCGCCGGGAGGTAGGACGTCTCCATCAGCTTCAGCGCCGCCTCCCGGGCGGTCGGGTACGCGTAGCCGCGGCCGGTGGTGACGAGCTGGGCGGCGAACCGGTAGCGCGGGGCGAGCCGGGCCGGGGTGTCGTCGGCGAGCGTCCGCGCGGCCAGCTCGGGCAGGCGGCTCAGGGCGGCGCGCTCCTCGGCGGGCAGCACGCCGTCGCCGGCGCGTACCCCCTCGATGAGCATGAGCAGCGCGAGCAGCTCGGCGGTGTAGGTCTTGGTGGCGGCGACCGCGCGCTCGTGGCCGGCGGCGATGTCGACGCTCAGCTCGGCGGTCTCGACCAGCGGCGAGTCGGGATTGTTGGTGACCGCGAGGGTGAGCGCGCCGGAGGCCCGGGCGACCCGCAGCACCTCGGCCAGGTCGGGCGAGCCGCCGCTCTGGCTGACGCCGACGACGAGCGCGTCGGAGAGGTCGGGCCGGGCGCCGAAGACGGTGATCGCGCTCGGCGAGGCCAGCCCGGCCGGCAGCCCGAGCCGGATCTCGGTGAGGTAGGCGGCGTAGAGCGCGGCGTGGTCGGAGGTGCCCCGGGCGGTGAAGACCACGTGCCGGGGCCGCCGGTCCGCGACGACGGCCGCGACCTCGGCGATCGCGGCGGCGTGTTCGGTGGAGAGCAGGCGCTCGTAGCCGGCCGGCTGCTCGTCGATGTCGGCGGCCATGCCGACCCCTGGACGGGTCACCCCGCACCCCCTTCTGCGCGGTTGCCGCGCGTTCGATGCTCAGTCTTGCACGTTTGAGCCGTAACGAGCAACGCAACGAACAGTAGTGCGCAGTGGATCACCAATCCTGGGCAAGATCCCCTACGCTTGCCCGGCTGACGACCCCGACCCGGCGAGAGGACGACGTGCCCGAGGACGACGCCGCGCTCTCCGCGGAGGAGGAACTCGCGCTGGCCCGCCTGGCGCTGGGCGAGGGTGACCTGCGACACGCGGCCGACCACGTGGCCGCGGCGCTGGTCCGCTCCCCCACGCTGCCCGAGGCGCACGAGACGCTCGCCCGGCTCGCCGCCGCCAGCGGAGGTGACCTGGACCTCTTCCCACTGGGCCAGCACGCGTTCGTCGGCGCCGTGGTGGCCCGGGCACACCTGCTCGCCGCCGCCGGCCGCCCCGCCGAAGGGCTCGACCTGCTGGCCGCCGCCACCGGCTACGCGCCCGCCGCGCCGTGGGCCGCCGTGCCCTGGGTGACCGCCGCCGACCTGCCGGAACGGCTCGACCCCGAACGCACCGCACGGATCCTCATGCAGGTCTGCGCGGCCGTGCCCGACCCGGTGCCGCGCCGGCTGCGGGAACCGCTCCAGCCGTACCTGACCCTGGCCCGCAACGCGATCACCGTGCACCCCGAGCACCCGCTGCTGCTGGGCGCGGCGTCCGCGCTGGCCCGGCGCCTGGGCGAGGTCGCCCTGGCGGTCACCTGGGCCACCCGGGGGGTACGCGCGGAGCAGACCAGACTCGGCGAGGTCTGGCTCGGGTACGCGTACCGCAGCGCGGGCCGGACCGCCGACGCGCTGGCCGCGCTGGAGCGGGCCGTCGCGCTCGACCCGGACGACCTGGCGGTCTACGCGGACATCGCCGGCACGCTGGCCGACCACGGCCGGCTGGACGCCGCGCTGGACTGGGTGGACCGCGCGCTGGCGAAGGACCCGACCTTCGACTGCGCCGTGCACACCGCACACCGGTTGCGCTTCCAGCGCGACGGCGACATCGACCACCTCGTGGCCCTGGCCGACTTCGTCCGCGACCACCCGGACGACTCGCACGAGCACGGCGACCTCGCCGAGTGCTGCCGGGGCCGTCCCTGGTTGGGTCAGGTGACGCCGGTGGGCGCGGACGACCCGCTGGTGCCGGAGGGCCTCGCCGACAGTGCCCTCCCGTCGGCCGCCGCGGTACGGCGACTCCAGCAGCTTGCCCAGCCGGCCTGGGCCCATCCCCCGGCGGCGTACGACGCCGCGGTCGGACTCGCCACGGTCGACCTCGCCGACCTGCTCGGCCTGCTGGCGCATCCGCCGGAGGCGCCGCCCACCGCACTGGGGCGGGTGCTCGCCGGACAGGATCCCGCGCTCTGGGTGCGGTGCGTCCAGGTCTGGGCCTGCCTCGGCCTGCTGCACCACCGCACCGACGAGCCGTGGGCCGAGTCCACCCGGCGCCGGGTGCTGGGGGCACTGGCCGCGGACGGTCCCGGCCCGGTCGCCGAGGCGGCGCTGTTCGCCCTGGTCACCGCCGCCTGGGTGGAACCCGGGGTACGCGCCGACGTGGCCGGCCTGGTGGCCGGGC
>NZ_CADEAU010000422.1 GCF_902825405.1 Micromonospora maritima
CGCCCCGCGTCGCCGTGCCGCGCGCCGATCCGCCGCCGGTGCCGCCCGGCCCGCCCGCCCGGACCATGCGGGAGATCCTCCGGCTGGGCGTCAACGACCCCCGGTACGGCCTGGTGTCGGTCGCCCTGTTCGTGGTGCTGACGCTGCTCGGGCTGGACGGCGCGGTGCTGCCCTGGCTCTGGGCCGAGCTGGTCGCCGGCGGCGACCCGTGGCTGCCGGCGCTCGGCATCGCCGCCGCGCTGCTGGTGGTGCTGCCGCTGCCCTACCTGACCAACCTGTGGTTCCCGCAGTGGTGGATCCGCCAGATGCTGCGGATCAGCGCCCGGCTGGTGCACGGGCAGACCGGCGCGCGCCGGGTCAGCGCGCACACCCCGGCCGAGGTGGTGGCCCAGGGCGGCGACACCGACCGGGTGGTGCAGCTCGCCGACAACCTGATGGACCAGTTCATCTCGCTGGCCATCGTGCTCACCATGACGCTTGTCACCGGCAGTGTCGTACCGGCGCTGTTCTTCGTCGGCACGATGGTGGCCTCCGGCCTGGCGGCCACGCTGTTCGGGCCGAGGCTGGAACGCACCGCCGCCGGCACCGTCAAGGCGCGGGCCGCGTTCGCCACCGCGCTGGTCTCCGCGCTCTCCGCCGCCCGCACGGTGAAGCTGGCCGGCGCCACCCGCCCGGTGCTGCGCCACCTCGCCGGGCTGGACGCGGTGCGCAGCGAGCGGCAGCGGCGGGAGATCGCCATGCAGGTGTGGGCCCGGTCGACCCCGTCCGTCGCCAGTGGTCTGCTGCCGATCGGGGCCTGGGCGCTCTACCTGGCCGGTGGGCTGTCCGCCGGGGCCACGCTTGTGGCCGTCTCCACCCTCGGCGCGGCCCGCTGGTTCGCCTGGACCACCGCGGCCCTGGTCTCCCAGTACCCGTCGGCCCGGGTGTGGACCCGCCGCACCGTGGCGATGACCGGGACGGCCACCTACTCCGCGGAGGTGCCCGGGCTCGACCTCGCCGCCGGCACCGCGCCGGCGCCCGAACCGCCGCCCCGGCACCCGCTGCGCCGGCTGGAGCTGGCCGGATTCGGTGCGCTGCACTCCGACGGCACGCTCGCCGTCCGCGACGTCGACCTGGTGGTCGAGCGCGGACAGCTGGTGCTGGTGGTCGGGCCGGTCGGCGCCGGCAAGTCGTCGCTGCTGCGCGCGCTGGCCGGCATCGTGCACCACGTCGGCGCGCTGCGCTGGAACGGTGACCCGGTCACCGAGCCGGAGATGTTCCTGCGCCCCAACCAGGTCGGCTACGTGGGGCAGCTGCCCCGGGTGCTCTCCGGCACCGTGGCCGAGAACATCGCGCTCGGCCACCAGGTCGACGCCGCCGGCGCGGTCTCCACCGCCCAGCTGGAGCACGACCTGGCGGCCGCCGGGGGCGGGCTCGGGCTGCTCATCGGGCACAAGGGCACCCGGCTCTCCGGCGGGCAGCTCCAGCGGCTGGCGTTGGCCCGGGCGCTCGCCCCGCGTACCGAGCTGCTGGTCGCCGACGACGTGTCGTCGGCGCTGGACGTGACCACGGAGCTGGCGCTCTGGGCGGCGCTGCGCGAGCACGGGGTGACAGTGGTCGGCTCGACCGCCAAGCGGGCCGCGCTGGTCCGCGCGGACCACGTGGTGGTGCTGGTCGACGGAGTGGTCGCCGACCAGGGCGCCTGGTCCGACCTGGAGCCCCGCTGGTCCCACCTGGCCGGCTGACCACCGTCCGCCCCGCCCGTCGCGGCGGGGCGGACGGGTGGCGTCAGAAGGCCCGCACGTACTGGTCGGGCCAGGACGGGGTGGCGCCGAGCTTGGCGGCGGCGCGGCGCGGCCAGTACGGGTCGCGGAGCAGTTCCCGGCCCAGCAGCACCAGGTCCGCCTCGCCGCCGGCCACGATCTGCTCGGCCTGTTCGGGCTCCACGATCAGGCCCACCGCGCCGGTGGGCACGCCGGCGTCGCGGCGGATCCGGGCGGCCAGCGGCACCTGGTAGCCGGGGCCGACCGGGACGGACGCCCGGGCCGCCGCGCCGCCGGAGGAGGTGTCGACCAGATCGACGCCGGCCGCCGCCAGCTCGCCGGCGAGCACCACGCTGTCCTCGACGGTCCAGCCGCCGTCGGTCCAGTCGGTGGCGGAGATGCGGGTCAGCACCGGCACGGCCTCGCCGACCGCGGCCCGGACCGCGCGGGCCACCTCCAGGGCGAACCGCATCCGGCCCGCCCGGTCACCGCCGTAGCCGTCGGTGCGCCGGTTGGTCAGCGGGGAGAGGAACTCGTGCAGCAGGTAACCGTGCGCCGCGTGGATCTCCACGGCGGCGAAGCCGGCGTCCAACGCCCGCCGGGCGGCGGTGGCGAAGGCGGTCACCACGGCGGCGATGCCGGCCTCGTCGAGCGCGGCCGGCGTGCGGTAGTCGGGCACGAACGGGTCGACGCCCGGGCCGACCGGCGTCCAGCCGCCCTCGGCGTCCGGCACGCCGCCGTGGCGTGGCGCCCACGGCCGGTACGTGGAGGCCTTGAACCCGGCGGGCGCGAGCTGCACCGCCGGCACCGCGCCCTGGCCGGCGACGAACGCGGTGACCGGTCGCCACGCGTCGACGTGCGCGTCGGACCAGAGCCCGACGTCCTGCGGGGTGATCCGCCCCTCGGGCACCACGGCGGTCGCCTCGCTGAGCACCAGCCCGGCGCCGCCGACGGCCCGGGAGCCGAGGTGGACGCGGTGCCAGTCGGTGGGCAGCCCGTCGGGGCCGGCGCTGTACTGGCACATCGGCGCCATCGCGACCCGGTTGGGCAGCGTGACGCCGCGCAGGGCGAGCGGCGTGAACAGGGCGCTCATGCGGTTCTCCTCCGGTCATGGAGCCGGGTGCGTCCCTCGTCGCCGTGGCGACCAGGAACGCACCCGGATCGGGATTCTCAGGCGGGTACGGGGGCGAGGCGCTCGGCGGGCTCGGCGGGCTCGACCAGGTCCCGCTTGCCGGCCGAGTCGTACGCGGCCCGGTCGAGCGTGCCCTCGCGGGCGGCCACGATGGTCGGCACCACGGCCTGCCCGGCCACGTTGGTGGCGGTCCGCATCATGTCCAGGATCGGGTCGATGGCCAGCAGCAGGCCGGCGCCGGCCAGCGGCAGGCCCAGCGTGCTCAGGGTCAGCGTGAGCATCACGATCGCGCCGGTCAGGCCGGCGGTGGCGGCCGAGCCGACCACCGAGACGAACGCGATCAGCAGGTAGTCGGTGACGCCGAGGTCGACGCCGAAGACCTGGGCCACGAAGATCGCGGCCAGCGCCGGGTAGATGGCGGCGCAGCCGTCCATCTTCGTGGTCGCGCCGAACGGCACGGCGAAGGAGGCGTACTCGCGGGGGACGCCGAGGCGCTCCACCGAGCGCTGGGTCACCGGCATGGTGCCCACCGAGGAGCGGGACACGAAGGCGAGCTGGATGGCGGGCCAGGCGCCGGCGAAGAAGCGCACCGGGTTGAGCCGGCCGGCGCCGGCGAGCAGCGCCGGGTAGACCACGAACAGCACCAGGGCGCAGCCGACGTAGACGGCGGTGGTGAACTTCGCCAGCGGGGCCAGCAGGTCCCAGCCGTACGAGGCGACGGCGTTGCCGATCAGGCCGAGGGTGCCGATCGGGGCGAGCCGGATGACCCACCAGAGCGCCTTCTGCACGATGGTGAGCACCGCCCGGTTGAGCGACACGAACGGCTCGGCGGCGTCCCCGACGAGCAGCGCGGCCGCGCCCACCACCAGGGCGAGGAAGACGATCTGCAGGACGTTGCCCTCGACGAACGCGCCGACCGGGTTGGTCGGCACGATGCCGGTGAGGAAGTCGATCCAGGAGCCGGTGGTCTTCGGCGCGGTGGCGCCGGCCGGGTCCAGGTTGACGCCCCGGCCGGGGTTGGTGAGCAGGCCGAGGCCGATGCCGATGCTGACCGCGATCAGCGCGGTGATGCCGAACCAGAGCAGCGTCTTGACGGCCAGCCGGGCGGCGTTGGCCACGCCGCGCAGGCTGACCACGCTGACCACGATGGCGGTGAAGACCAGCGGCGGGACGGCCAGCTTGAGGAGCTGGACGAAGAGGCCGCCGACGGTGTCGAGGGTGCTGGTCAGCCAGGCGAGGTCGTTGGCGCGGGCGAGGAAGCCGAGCGCCACGCCGAGCACGAGGCCGAGCAGGATCTGCACGGAGAAGGGGAACTTGCGCAGGGCGGAAGCCATGAGGACGTGTCCAAGGGTCTGGTGCGGAAAGGCGGGCGTCGGGGAGCGGGGCTACGCCGGACAGACGCCGCTGGCCTGCCGTCGGAGGTCGACGTACAGGCGCTCGGTGAGGCACCAGACATTGGTCATCGCCGGGCGACGTTACTCCTGTCCCCGGCCCGGACGGAAGGACCGCGGGGCGTGAAGCTCCTTACAGCCAGCAGGAGCGCGGTGGCCAGCCCCCATGCCGCGGCCACCGCCAGCAGCACCCGTTCCAGCACGCCGACCAGGGCGCCCCGGCCGACCAGCAGCATGGCCAGCCCGACCGCGCCGGACAGCGGCAGCGCCAGCGCCGCGCCGAGCGCCGCGACCCGCCGCAACGCCGTCCCGGCCGCGGGGGAGAGCAGCACCGCCAGCATGGCGAAGACCACCGCGGCGGTCGCCGCGATGCTGGCCCCGCCGTGCACCAGGTCGGCCACGGTGGCGGCCTCGAACGGCGGCAGCGGGC
>NZ_CADEAU010000423.1 GCF_902825405.1 Micromonospora maritima
AGCCGACCGGGTCCCCGTCCGGGGTGCCCGCGACCTGACCCCCCGCGCCCGGCGGCGTGGCCCGTCTCCGCGCCACGGCGCGGTCCGTCTCCCGGCCGCGGACCGGTCCGGAGACGGGGTGCGGAAGGGCTCCGGGGCGGGCGGACGCGGCCCTACGTGCACCGACAGCGGGTGCGACGCCGGCTCACCGTCCGGAAGGTGTTACCGTGGAATCCCGTGGATCGCGTGATCACTTGGCTGATCGGCACGGCGGTTCGCACGACCGCTACGGACGACACGGGAGCAGGCCTTGGCCCCTTCAGCACGGACGACCAGGCACATTTTCGTCACCGGGGGCGTCGCCTCCTCGCTGGGTAAGGGCCTCACCGCCTCCAGCCTCGGCAACCTGCTGACCGCGCGCGGGTTGCGCGTGGTGATGCAGAAGCTCGACCCGTACCTGAACGTCGATCCCGGCACGATGAACCCGTTCCAGCACGGCGAGGTCTTCGTCACCGAGGACGGCGCCGAGACCGACCTCGACGTCGGGCACTACGAGCGGTTCCTCGACCGGGACCTCTCCGGCAAGGCGAACGTCACCACCGGGCAGATCTACTCGGCGGTGATCGCCAAGGAGCGACGCGGGGAGTACCTGGGCGACACGGTCCAGGTCATCCCGCACATCACCAACGAGATCAAGGCCCGGATCCTCGGCATGGCCGACCCGGACGCCGACGGCCAGGTCCCCGACGTGGTGATCACCGAGGTCGGCGGCACGGTCGGCGACATCGAGTCGCTGCCGTTCCTGGAGTCGATCCGGCAGATCCGCCACGACCTGGGCCGGGACAACTGCTTCTACCTGCACGTGTCGCTGGTGCCCTACCTGGCGCCGTCGGGCGAGCTGAAGACCAAGCCGACCCAGCACTCGGTGGCGCAGCTGCGCAGCATCGGCATCCAGCCCGACGCGCTGGTGCTGCGCTGCGACCGGGAGATCCCGGACAAGGTCAAGGAGAAGCTGTCGCTCTACTGCGACGTGGACCGGGAGGCGGTCACCGCCGCCCCGGACGCGCCGAGCATCTACGACATCCCGAAGGTGCTGCACCGCGAGGGCCTCGACGCGTACGTGGTGCGCCGGCTCGGCCTGTCGTTCCGCGACGTGGACTGGACCAGCTGGGACGACCTGCTGGAGCGGGTGCACCAGCCCCGCCACACGATCACCGTCGCGCTGGTCGGCAAGTACGTCGACCTGCCCGACGCGTACCTGTCGGTCAGCGAGGCGATCCGGGCCGCCGGCTTCGGCCACCGCGCCCGGGTGCAGCTGAAGTGGGTGCCCAGCGACGACTGCGTCACCCCGGCCGGCGCGGCCGCCGCCCTGGCCGGCGTCGACGGCATCGTCATCCCCGGTGGGTTCGGCGTGCGCGGCATCGAGGGCAAGGTCGGCACCGCCCGGTACGCCCGGGAGAACGGCGTTCCGCTGCTCGGCCTCTGCCTCGGCCTGCAGTGCATGACCATCGAGGTGGCCCGCCACCTGGCCGGCCTGGACGGCGCGAACTCGCTGGAGTTCGACGAGGAGGCCGTGCACCCGGTCATCGCCACCATGGCCGACCAGGAGGACATCGTCGCCGGCCGGGGCGACCTGGGCGGCACCATGCGGCTCGGGGCGTACCCGGCGAAGCTGGCCGAGGGCTCGATCGTCGCCGAGGCGTACGGCAGCACCGAGGTCAGCGAGCGGCACCGGCACCGGTACGAGGTGAACAACGCCTACCGGGACCAGCTCACCAAGGCCGGCCTGACCATCTCCGGCACCTCGCCGGACGGGCGACTCGTCGAGTTCGTCGAGCTGGACCGCGACCTGCACCCGTTCTTCGTGGCCACCCAGGCGCACCCGGAGCTGAAGAGCCGCCCGACCCGGCCGCACCCGCTGTTCGCCGCGTTCGTCGGCGCCGCGGTCGCCTACTCCGAGGCCGACCAGCTCCCGGTGGACCTGGACGGCGGGGCGAAGAAGACCGGCCGCGGCGGCGCGGCGAAGGCGTCGGCGAAGTGAGTGGCGTCGAGCACCGGTACGAGGTGACCGCGCGCCGGGACGTCTGGTCCGGCCGGATCTTCTCGGTGGTCAGCGACGACGTGACCATGCCCGGGGGCGGCACCGCCGCGCGCGACTACGTCCGGCACGTGGGCGCGGTGGCCGTGGTGGCGCTCGACGACGCCGGCCAGGTGGTGCTGATCCGCCAGTACCGGCACCCGGTCGGCCGGCACCTGTGGGAGCTGCCGGCGGGCCTGATGGACGTCAGCGGGGAGGACCTGGCCGCCGCGGCGGCCCGGGAGCTGGCCGAGGAGGCCGACCTGACCGCGGGCCGGGTCGACGTGCTTGTCGACCTGCACAGCTCGCCCGGCTTCTCCGACGAGGTGGTCCGGGTCTTCCTGGCCCGCGACCTCGGCGACGTGCCGGCCGAGCAGCGGCACGACCGGCACGACGAGGAGGCCGACCTGCAGGTGGTCCGCGTCGACCTCGACGAGGCGGTCCGGATGGTGCTCGCCGGTGAGATCACCAACGCGTCCTGCGTGGCCGGGCTGCTCGCCGCCGCCCGGGCACGGGAGACCGGCTTCACCGAGCTGCGCCGCCCCGAGGCGCCGCTGCCACGCTGATCCGGAAGCGACGGCTCCGGGAACGACGACGAAGGGGCCGTGCGGTGCGACGCACCGCGCGGCCCCTTCCGTGTGTCGGCGCTCAGTCGCGCAGCGGGCGACCCTGCCCGTCGACGCCACCGTTGACCAGGATCAGGATGCCGTCGATGGTGCCCCAGAGGGCGCCGAAGCCGCAGGTCACGACGCTCACCACGAGCTGAAGGACGCCGGTCTTGGTGTCGCCCATGTAGAAACGCCCGGCGCCGAAGAAGCCGAGCAGAATGCCGAGTACACCCGCGACGACCTTGCTCTTGTCCGAGACGCCCTGCGGGTACTGCTGGTAAGGAGTGGTCATGAGCGGACACCATAGTGATCCACTCGCGTCCTGTCCGCACCGGCACCCGCGGGTGGGAAGATATTTACCGAAGTCTGTCCTGTCGGCTGAGGCCGTCTCCACCGGGCAGCCCGGTCCACGCCTGACAGATCGTCAGCACCACCGGGCACCGGATGTCACTGTGTTGGCGTCCCCCGGCCTCCCACGCGCCTAGACTGCCGCCGGCGGGACCGGTGGACCGCGTCGGCAACGGAGCCGTCGCGGCGCCGTTCAGTCGGGGGTGAGCCGCCCCGGAGGAAGGTGTCTGCATCGTGAAGGTCGGAATCCCCCGCGAGGTCAAGAACCACGAGTACCGGGTGGCGATCACGCCCGCCGGCGTCAACGAGTTCACCCGCCACGGCCACGAGGTGTTCGTCGAGGCCGGCGCCGGGGTCGGCTCCAGCATCACCGACGACGAGTTCGCCGCCGCCGGCGCGAAGATCCTGGCCACCGCCGACGAGGTCTGGGAGACCGCCGAGCTGGTGCTCAAGGTCAAGGAGCCGATCGCCGAGGAGTACCACCGGATGCGCGAGGGGCAGGTGCTCTTCACCTACCTGCACCTGGCCGCCTCCCGCGAGTGCACCGACGCGCTCGTCGACCGCAAGGTCACCGGCATCGCCTACGAGACGGTCGAGCTGCCCGACCGGTCGCTGCCGCTGCTCGCCCCGATGTCCGAGGTGGCCGGCCGGCTCGCCCCACAGGTGGGCGCGTTCTACATGATGCGCACCGGCGGCGGGCGGGGCGTGCTGCCCGGCGGCGTCTCCGGCGTGTACGCGGCCAAGACCGTGGTCATCGGCGCCGGCGTGTCCGGCCTGAACGCCGCCGCCATCGCGCTCGGCCTGCAGTCCGAGGTGCTGCTGCTGGACAAGAACGTGGCCCGGCTGCGCTCGGCCGACGCCATCTACCGTGGCCACCTGCAGACCGTCGCCTCCAACGCGTACGAGATCGAGCGGGCCGTGCTCGACGCGGACCTGGTCATCGGCGCGGTGCTGGTGCCCGGCGCGAAGGCCCCGAAGCTGATCTCCAACGAGCTGGTCTCCCGGATGAAGCCGGGCAGCGTGCTCGTCGACATCGCCATCGACCAGGGCGGCTGCTTCGAGGACTCGCGCCCGACCACGCACGCCGACCCGGTCTACAAGGTGCACGACTCGATCTTCTACTGCGTGGCGAACATGCCCGGCGCGGTGCCGAACACCAGCACCTACGCGCTGACCAACGTCACCCTGCCGTACGCCCTCGAACTCGCGAACCAGGGCTGGCAGCAGGCGCTGCGCAACGACCCGGCGCTGGCGCTGGGCCTGAACACCCACGCCGGCAAGGTCGTCTACGGCCCGGTGGCGGAGGCGCACGGCATGGACGTGCTGCCGCTGGCCGAGGTGCTCCGCTGACCGACCCCACGACGGACCGGGCCGGCGCGGAACCCGCGCCGGCCCTGCGTCGCGCGGTCCGGGGCTACCTGGACCACCTCACGGTCGAGCGTGGACTGTCCGCGAACACGCTCACCTCGTACCGCCGGGACCTGGACCGCTACCTCGACACCCTGGCCGACGCCGGGGTGACCGACCTGGCCGCCGCCGGGGCGGCCCAGGTCGAGGCGCACCTGGCCCGGCTGCGCGCCGGCGACGACACGCATCCGCCGCTCGCCGTCTCCTCCACCGCCCGCGCCGCCAGCGCGGTGCGCGGCCTGCACCGCTTCGCGCTGCGCGAAGGGCT
>NZ_CADEAU010000424.1 GCF_902825405.1 Micromonospora maritima
GGGCCGTGCGGCGGGCGCGGGCGGCGCGCTCGCGTTCCTGCTCGGCCTCGCGGGCCGCGCGGCGTCGGGCCCGCTCCTTACTCAAGCGTGCCGAGCCAGTTGCGCAGCAACGCCGCCCCCGTGTCGGCGGACTTCTCCGGGTGGAACTGGGCCGCCGACAGCGGGCCCCGTTCCACCGCCGCGACGAAGTCCGTGCCGTGGTGGGCGGTGGTCACGGTGGCGCCGCCGGCGGCCAGCGCCGCCGGGTCGGTGACGCCGTAGGAGTGGACGAAGTAGAACCGCGCGTCGGCCGGCAGCCCCGCGAAGAGCACCGAGCCGTCCGGCGCCGCCACCGTGTTCCAGCCCATGTGCGGCAGCCGTGGCGCGGGCAGCCGGGTCACGCCGCCCGGCAGCAGCCCGAGCCCCTTGGTGACCACGCCGTGTTCCTCGCCGTGCCCGAACAGCACCTGCATGCCGACGCAGATGCCGAGCACCGGACGGCCGGCGGCGACCCGGTCGGCGATGACCGGACCCGCGCCCAGCTGCTCGATCCCGGCCATGCAGGCGGCGAACGCGCCGACGCCGGGCACCACCAGGCCGTCGGCGGACGCGGCGGCGGCCAGGTCGGCGGTGACCGTCACGTCGGCGCCGGCCCGCTCCAGCGCGCGCTCGGCCGAACGCAGGTTGCCCGAACCGTAGTCGAGCACCACCACCCGCGCCATCAGCCCTCCCCGGGCAGCAGCCAGAGCAGGCCACCGGCGGTGGCCAGTGCGGCCAACAGGCCGGTGACCACGACGGCGGCCCGGTTGGCGCCCTGCTTGTAGAGCGACCAGGTCCCGCCGACCAGCACCCCGGCCAGGATCAGCAGCAGCGTCGGCCACACCCGCACGGTTACAGCGCCCCCTTCGTGCTCGGCACCACGCCCGCGTTGCGCGGGTCCAGCGCGGTGGCCTCACGCAGCGCGCGGGAGACCGCCTTGAACTGGGCCTCGACCACGTGGTGCGCGTCCGGGTGGCCGCCGGGGCGGGCCGCCCGCAGCACGTCCACGTGCAGCGTGACCCGGGCCGCCTGGCCGAACGACTCCCAGATGTGCCGGGTCATGCTGGTCGGGTAGACCGGCCCGATGTACGGGGCCAGCACCGGCTCGTCGTGCACCACGTACGGACGGCCGGACAGGTCGACCGCGGCGCGGACCAGCACCTCGTCCATCGGCACGGTGGCCGAGCCGTACCGCCGGATGCCCGCCTTGTCGCCCAGCGCGCGGTCGAACGCGGCGCCCAGCGCGAGCGCGGTGTCCTCCATCGTGTGGTGCGCGTCGATCTCCAGGTCGCCGACGGTGTGCACGGTCAGGTCGAAGCCGCCGTGCCGGGCGATCTGGTTCAGCATGTGGTCGTAGAAGCCGACGCCGGTGGAGATGTCGGCCTTGCCGGTGCCGTCGAGGTCGATCTCGATGAGCACCTTGGTCTCGTTGGTGACCCGCTCGATCCGGGCGGTGCGGCTCATGACAGCTTCTCCGTTGCGGTGAGGAAGGCGTCGGTCTCGGCCGGCGTCCCGGCGGTGACCCGCAGCCAGCCGGGCAGGCCGACGTCGCGGACCAGCACGCCGGCGTCGAGCAGGGTACGCCAGGCGGCGCCCTGGTCGCCGTCGACGGCGAAGAGCACGAAGTTGGCGTCGCTGTCCGCGACGCGGTGGCCCCGGGCACGCAGCGTCGCGACGATCCGGTCGCGCTGCTCCTTGATCGCGGCGACGGTGCCGAGCAGCGCGTCCCGGTGCGCCAGCGCCGCCCGCGCGGCGGCCTGGGTGAGCGCGGAGAGGTGGTACGGCAACCGGACCAGCTGCACGGCCTCCACCACCGCCGGGTCGGCCGCCAGGTAACCGAGCCGGCCACCGGCGAACCCGAACGCCTTGCTCATGGTGCGGGTGACCACCAGCCGCGGGTGGCCGGGCAGCACCGCGAGCGCGCTGACCGTGCCGGCGCGGGCGAACTCGGCGTACGCCTCGTCCACGACCACCATGCCGGGCGCCTCGTCCAGCACGGCGGCGACCACCGCCGGGTCGAGCGCGGTGCCTGTCGGGTTGTTCGGCGAGCAGAGGAAGACCACGTCGGGGCGGTGCGCCCGGACCTGGGCCACCACGTCCGCGGCGGTGAGACCGAAGTCGGCGTCGCGCGTGCCCGGCACCCACCGGGTGCCGGTGCCGAGCGCCAGCAGCGGGTGCATCGAGTACGCCGGTGTGAAGCCGAGCGCGGTGCGCCCGGGACCGCCGAACGCCTGGAGCAGCTGCTGCTGGATCTCGTTGGAGCCGTTCGCCGCCCACACGTGGTCGGCGGTGAGCCCGTGCCCGAGGTAGGCGGCCAGGTCGGCGCGCAACGCCATGGCGTCCCGGTCCGGGTAGCGGTTGAGGTCGCGCAGCTCGGCCGCGACGGCCTTGCCGATCGCCTCGACCACGGGCTCGGGCACCGGGTAGGAGTTCTCGTTGGTGTTCAGCCGCACCGGCACGTCGAGCTGCGGCGCGCCGTACGGCGTCAGCCCGCGCAGGTCGTCGCGGATCGGCAGGTCGTCGAGCGTGGTCACGACGCGCCGCCGTCGGGGAACCGGGCGCTGACCGCCTGGCCGTGCGCCGGCAGGTCCTCCACCGTCGCCAGCGTGACCACGTGCGGGGCCACCTCGCGCAGCGCGTCCTGGGTGTATTCGACCAGGTGGATGCCGCGCAGGAAGGACTGCACGGACAGGCCGGACGAGTGCCGCGCGCACCCGCCGGTGGGCAGCACGTGGTTGGAGCCGGCGCAGTAGTCGCCGAGCGAGACCGGAGACCAGGCGCCGACGAAGACCGCGCCGGCGTTGCGCACCCGCAGCGCCCACTCGCGGGCGTTCTCGGTCTGGATCTCCAGGTGTTCGGCCGCGTACGCGTCGACCACCCGCAGGCCGGCCTCCAGGTCGTCGACGAGGACCACGCCGCTCTGCTCGCCGCGCAGCGCCGTGCCGATCCGTTCGGCGTGCTTGGCGGCCGGCGCCTGCCGGGCCAGCTCCGCGTCGACCGCGTCGGCCAGCTCGGTGGACGGGGTGACCAGCACGCTGGCCGCCAGCGGGTCGTGCTCGGCCTGGCTGATCAGGTCGGCGGCGACGTGCGCCGGGTCGGCGGTGTGGTCGGCCAGGATGGCGATCTCGGTCGGGCCGGCCTCGGCGTCGATGCCGACCACGCCGCGCAGCAGCCGCTTGGCCGCGGTGACCCAGATGTTGCCCGGCCCGGTGATCATGTCGACCGGCTCGCAGCGCTCCGCGCCGTCCGGGTCGACGGTGGCGCCGTACGCCAGCATCGCCACCGCCTGGGCGCCGCCGACCGCGTAGACCTCATCGACGCCGAGCAGCGCGCACGCGGCGAGCACCCGCCGGTCGGGCAGCCCGCCGTTCTCCTTCTGCGGCGGGCTGACCACCACCAGCGAGCGGACGCCGGCCGCCTGGGCCGGGACGACGTTCATCACCACCGTCGACGGGTACATGGCCAGGCCGCCGGGGACGTAGAGGCCGACCCGGTCCACCGGCACCCACCGCTCGGTCACGGTGCCGCCCGGCACGACCTGGGTGGTGTGGTCGGTGCGGCGCTGGTCGTCGTGGACCCGGCGGGCACGGGTGATCGACTCCAGCAGCGCGGCCCGGACCTGCGGGTCAAGCTCGTCCTCGGCGGCGCGGATCACCTCGACCGGCACCCGCAGACGCTCGGGCGAGACGCCGTCGAACCGTTCGCTGGCCTCCCGGATCGCCGGGTACCCATGCTCGTGGACCGCCTCGACGAGCGGGCGGATGCGCTCGACCGCCACGGAGACGTCGAGCTGGGCACGGGGCAGCAGGCGGCGCGGGTCGCGTACCCCGCCGCGCAGGTCGATCCGATTCAGCACGTCTGCGAGTCTAGGCCGCCGCCGCGCGGACCGGCCGGGGCCGCCCGCACGCCGGGACGGTGAGCCGGGACACGCCGGGCGGGCGCGCGCGGGATACGCTCGGTCCCGTGAGCGCACGGCTGCCGGTGTTCCCCCTCGGGACCGTCCTCTTCCCCGGGCTGGTCCTTCCGCTGCACATCTTCGAGGAGCGTTACCGGGCGTTGGTCCGCCACCTGGTCGGGCTGCCCGAGGGCGCGCCCCGCGAGTTCGGGGTGGTGGCGATCCAGGCCGGGTGGGAGGTCGCGCCCGCCGGGCCGCCGGGGCGGTCCGGTCTGGCCGGCGGCCCGGTCACCCTGCACGAGGTGGGCTGCACCGCCGAGCTGCGGCAGGTCACCGAGCTGGCCGACGGCGGCTACGACATCGTCACCGTCGGCCGGCGGCGGTTCCGCATCGCCGAGGTCGACGAGGACGCCGAGCCCTACCTGACCGCCGAGGTGGAGTGGCTGCCCGAGCCGACCGGCCCGGACGAGACCGCCGACCTGCTGGCGGCCCGGGTGATCTCGGTGTTCCGGCAGTACCTGGGCCTGATCCGGCCGGACCCGGAGGAGATCTCCGAGCAGCTGCCCGAGGATCCGACGGTGCTGTCGCACCTGGTCGCCGCGACCGCCGCGCTGACCGTCGCGGACCGGCAGCGGCTGCTCGCCGTCGACGACACGCCCGGCCGGCTCCGCGCGGAGCTGCGCCTGCTGCACCGGGAAGCGGCGCTGCTGCGCCAGGTGCGGGCCGTGCCGGTGCCGCTCAGCGAGCTGGCGGGTC
>NZ_CADEAU010000425.1 GCF_902825405.1 Micromonospora maritima
GGCCGCCCCGCTGCTGGACCGGGCCCCGGCCCCGCCCGCCGACGGCAGCGCCGGTCCGGCGACGACGCTCGACGCAGGGACGTGGCGGGCGGTCACCGTCCGGGCCGGCGGGGCGGTCGTGCTGATCGCACTCCCGCTCGCACCGGTGCGCGAGACGGTGCGCCGGCTGGTCCTGGTCGAGTTGGCCGGTGGGCTGACCGTGCTGCTGCTGCTCGCCGGCTTCGCCCGCGTGCTGCTGGTGCGGGGCCTGCGTCCGCTGGACCGGATCACCGGCACCGCGACCGCGATCGCCGGTGGCGACCTGGACCGCAGGGTGCCGGTCGAGGGAAGCGAGCGGACCGAGGTGGGGCGGTTGACCCGCGCCGTCGACGGGATGCTCGCCCGGCTCCAGTCGGCGATCGCCGCCCGGGCGCGTTCCGAGGAGCGGCTGCGCACCTTCGTCGCGGACGCCTCGCACGAGCTGCGCACGCCGTTGACCTCGATCCGTGGCTACCTGCACCTGCTGCGCCACGACATGGTCGAGCCGGCACGCCGGCCCGAGGTGCTGCGCCGGGGAGACGAGGAAGCGACGCGGATGAGCCGCATCCTCGACGACCTGCTCTACCTGGCCCGGCTCGACGCCGAGCCGCGGCTCGGCCGGGAGACGGTCGACCTGGCCGAGGTGGCCCGGGAGTCCGTCGCCGACGCCCTGGCGGTGCAGCCCGGCCGGCCGCTACGGTTCACCGCCCCACCCGTCGCGACGGTGCGCGGGGACGCCGACGCGCTGCGCCAGGTGCTGGCGAACCTGCTCGCCAACGTCCGCGCCCACACCCCGGCGGGCACCCCGGCGGTCGTGGACGTACGCCGCAGCGGCGACCGGGTCGAGGTTGCGGTCCGGGACGAGGGGCCGGGGATGCCGCCGGAACTGGCCGCCCGGGCGTTCGACCGGTTCAGCCACGGCGGCGCCGGGGGCAGCGGGCTGGGGCTCGCCATCGTCGCCGAGATCGTCGCCGCCCACGACGGCGAGCTGGGCCTGGAGACGGCCGAAGGGGCGGGCACGACGGTGCGGATCCGGTTGCCCGGCGCGGACTCTTGACGTTCTCTCATCCGCCTCCGGTCGGACACCCAGCCGGCCCTGGTGTGCTCGCGCCATGCGGAAAACCACACGCCGTCGGCTGGTGAGCGCAGCGGCGGTCCTGTTCCTCGTCCTGGCGGCGGTGGTCGCCGACCGGGCGGCGGCCCGGCTGGTCGCCGGGCGGCTCGCCGACCGGGTGGCCTGCGCGGCCGGGGTGCCCCGGCCCTCGGTCGAACTGGGCGGCTTCCCGGTGCTGCCGCAGGTCCTCGGCAGCCGGCTGGACCGGCTCCGGATCGCTGTCGCCGACGTCCGGGCCGGCGGTCTCCGGGTCGCCCGCGCCGACGCCGACCTGCGCGACGTCCGCACCGGCGACGGACCGGCCCGGATCGGTGCCGCGGACGTCGCGGTGCTCGTCGGCTACGAGGCGCTGCCCACCGAGGCGGCGGGGCGTCCGTTGCGGTACCGCTACGTCGAGGGTCAGCTGGGCATCGAGACGGAGGCGCGCGCCGTCCCGGTCACGTTGCTGGTCCGCCCCACGCTGACCGGTGGGCGTCTCGTCCTCACTCCGACCGAGGTGGAGGTGTTCGGGATCCGGCGGCCGGCCGGCACGCTGCTCGACCGGCTCGGCGGGAGCGCGGACCTCGGACGTGAGCTGCCGACGCTGCCCGACGGTCTGTCCTACCGGGCGGTGACGGCCACCGGCGACGGGCTCCTCGTCCGGGTCGAGGGGCACGAACTCACCCTGCCGGCGGCCGGCGGGCGGGCCGGCGCGCACTGCGGAGGAGCATGATGCGGGTCGACGACGGCAGCCGGGTGCACCGGCTGATGGGCGGGGTCGGCCGGCTCTGCGCCCGCCGACCCCGGACCGTGCTGGGAATCTGGTTGATCCTCGCCGTGCTGCTGGTCGGCGCCGCGGCGGCTCTCGGCCGGCCGGTCGACAACGACGTGGCGCTGCCCGGCAGCGACGCCCAGCAGGCGCGGGACCTGCTGGACGAGGCCGGGCAGGGTGGTGGCACCGGCGGGCAACTGGTGCTGCACGTCGACGCCGGGCGGCTCGACGACCCGGCACGGCGGGACGTCCTGGCGCAGGTGAGCCGCGAGGTCGCGGACGTGCCGCACGTGACCGCCGTCGACGGGATCGACGCCGCCGCCGGCACGCTCAGCGCGGACGGGCGTACCGGCTGGCTGACCGTGCGGCTCGACGTGTCCCCGCGCCAGGTGGACAAGGCGCTCGCCGGCGCGGTCACCGAGGCGGCCGCTCCCGCCGGGGCGGCCGGCATCGAGGTGACGCCCGGCGGGGTGTTCGCCTCGGCCGCGGAACGTGGCGGTGCACGGGACAGCGAGGTGCTCGGGCTGGCCGTCGCCGCGCTGGTGTTGCTGCTCGCGTTCGGGGGCCTGGTGGCCGCGGCGGTGCCGCTGGTCACCGCGCTGTTCACGTTGGCCTGCGCGGTCAGCGCGGTCGGACTGGCCGGGCATCTGGTGGCGGTGCCGTCGGTGGCCGGGACGCTGGCCACCATGGTCGGCCTCGGTGTCGGTATCGACTACGCGTTGTTCCTGGTCACCCGGCATCGCCGGTTGCTGGCCGAGGGCGTGCCGGTCGCCGAGGCGGTCGCGCGCAGCGTGGCCGGTTCGGGCAGCGCGGTGGTGTTCGCGGGCGGGACAGTGGTCGTCGCGCTCGGCGGGCTGGCGGTGGCCGGCGTGCCCGTCCTCGGCACGCTCGGCTGGACCACCGGTCTGGTGGTGGTCGTCGCCGTGGCGGGCGCGGTGACCCTGCTGCCGGCGTTGCTGGCCCTGCTCGGGCACCGGTTGAACCGGTTGCGGATCCGCCGCCGGTTGCCGGCCCCCGACGGGACGGGGGCGGGCCGCCGGAGCGGCTGGGCCCGGCAGGCCGACCGGGTCACCGGTGCGCCGTGGCGCTGGGCGATCCTGGCGCTGCTGCTGCTCGGTGTGCTCACCGCACCTGCCCTCGACCTGCGACTGGGCCAGGTCGACCCGGGCGACGAGCCGGTCGGCACCGCCGGACGGACCAGCTACGACCGTCTCGCGGCCGGCTTCGGGCCGGGGGTGAACGGGCCGCTCACCGTGGTCGCCGAGCTGGACCCGCCGGCCGACGCCGGCGACGCGCGGGTGAACGGTCTGACCGCCCGGGTGGCCGGCACGCCCGGCGTCGCCCGGGTCACCCCGGCCCGGCTCGCCGACGGCGGGCGCGTCGTGGTGCTGACCGCGTACCCGGCGACCGCGCCGGGCGATCCGACCACCGCCACGCTGGTGCGGACGCTGCGGGCGGTCGAGGTGCCGGGTGTCGAGACGCACGTGGGCGGCGCCACCGCCACCCGCGTCGACCTCGCCGACCGGGTGGGGCAGCGGATGCCGTGGGTCATCGCGGTGGTGGTCGGCCTGGCCACCGTGCTGCTGTACGCGGCGTTCCGGGCGCCGGTCGTCGCGATCAAGGCGGCGGTGATGAACCTGGTCTCGATCGGGGCCGCGTACGGGGTGCTGACGGCGGTCTTCGCCTGGGGCTGGGGGGTCGGGCTGACCGGCCTGTCCGGCCCGGTGCCGGTGGAGAGCTATCTGCCGATGATGCTGTTCGCCCTGCTCTTCGGGCTCTCCATGGACTACGAGGTGTTCCTGCTGACCGCGGTTCGGGAGTCCTGGCTGGTCAGTGGCGACAACCGCACCGCGGTCCGGGAAGGGCTGGCCGGGACCGGCCCGGTGATCACCTCGGCCGCGCTGATCATGGTGACCGTCTTCGCCGGCTTCGTGCTCCAGGACGACCCGGTGATCAAGATGTTCGGTCTCGGCATGGCGGTGGCGGTGGCGGTGGACGCCACCGTGGTCCGGGGACTGCTGGTGCCGGCCACCATGGCCCTGCTCGGTCGGGCGAACTGGTGGCGGCCCGACCGGTCGGACCGGCGGCCCGACCGGGCGCCGCGGGTGCCGGTGGGCTGAGCGCGGCCACGTGGGGCGCCCGTCGCACCCGGGCGCCCCACGTACGCCGGTTCAGCCGCCGAGCCGGGCGGCGACGGTGCGGCGCAGCTCCGGCAGCCGGTCGTGCAACAGGCCGGGGCACTGGGTGCTGTTGAAGTCCTTGTGCCCGTAGATCTCGGTGGGCGCGATGCCGTACTGCTGGCAGGTGAACGCGCAGAACACGACCAGGCTGTCCCAGAGCGCCTGCGGCGGCTGCACGTCCAGGTAGATGCCGTCGTTCTCGATGCCGATGGCCTGGCTGTTCTGCCCGACGCAGTGCGCGCCCTGCACCATGGTCTGCCCGTGCAGCAGCGCGTACAGGCTGCCGTGGCGTCCCTCGGTCAGGTGGCCGCCCCGGCTGTTGGTGAAGTGCTGGCCGGAGTCGAGCCAGCCGTTGGTGTCCATGTGCAGGTCCTGGATGTCGCGGGAGTTGCGGTACGCCTGGGCGAGGCTGTAGTCGGCGGTGTTCGGGAACGCGGTGTGATGGACGATGATCTTGTTCGGTCGGCTCTGCACCACGCTCACCGGTGACGAGGGCGGGCGGGCGCTCCAGGTCGCGCAGTTGGCGATGGTCGGCTGGTCGACGCGCGTGGCGGCGGCCCGCGCGTCGCGGCCGGGACCGGCCTGGGCCAGCGTGCCGGCG
>NZ_CADEAU010000426.1 GCF_902825405.1 Micromonospora maritima
GGAGCCCGCGCCCCGGGTGCAGACCTCGGCCGCCGCCCGGCAGTTCGTCGCGCTCAAGCTGGCCGACACCGACGGCCTCGGGGTGACCGCGCTGACCGCCGGCTGGCTGCGGTAGCGGTCAGCCGGCGGCGCGCAGCCGGTCGTCGAGCGCGCCCAGGTCGGGCAGGAACCACACCTGCTCGTGCCGGTTGGACTCGGCCACCAGCGCCCGCAGCGCGCCGCTGCGGGCCAGGTGGTCCGAGATGTCCCCGACCACCACCAGGCGCAGCCGGTAGTTGACGAACTTCTGCATGACCTCGCCGGCGAACCGGGTGCCCAGCGCGAAGAAGCTCGGGTCGAGCCGGGCCGCGGGCACCGCCACCACCGTGGCGCCGAGGAACGCCGCGCCGATCAGGTCCAGCGCGTCGCGCTCGGTGACGATCGGCGGCCCGTGCGGGTCGCAGACCAGCACGGTCGCGCCGCCGAGTTCGCGCAGCTCGTCAGCCACGGTCGGCCGCCTCGCCGGCGAGCAGGCCGTTCTCGCCGCCCAGCACCGCGTCGAGCAGCCGCAGCAGGTCGGCGGTGGCGGCGACGTCGCCCAGGATCACGATCTTCATGCGGTGGCGCTCCTCGTCGTGGACCGTCTGCACCCGCAGCGGACGGTCCGGGTCGTGGTGGGTGTTCACGCCGGCCAGCACCAGCGTGGCGAGCCGGTCGGCGGCGGCCCGGTCGACGCCGTCGAGCTGCACGATGCTCGACACCTCCGCCGTCGCCGACGGTGCCGACGACGGGCGGCCGGTCAGCGCGTCCAGGTCGGCGCGGGCGATCCGGTACTGCTTGCCGATGCGCACGGCGCGCAGCCGTCCGGCCCGGATGTAGCCGCGCACCGTGCGCACGTGCAGCCCGAGCAGCTCCGCGACCTGCTCCACCGAGTATATGTCGTTACCCATCGCACCCTATGCTAGCGCCCTCAGGGAAGGATAGGTAATTTCACCGGCCGGTCACCCCGATGCCACCTCGGCCCGGCATACTGCCGGCGTGCAGCCCCGTCACGGCTACCTCGACGCGCCCGCGCCGCTGGCCTTCGCCCACCGTGGCGGCGCGGCCGACGGCGACGAGAACACCGCCGCCGCGTTCGCCCGTGCCGTCGCCCTGGGCTACCGGTACGTGGAGACCGACGTGCACGCCACCGCCGACGGCGTGCCGGTGGTCTTCCACGACCCCACGCTGCGCCGGGTCACCGGCGAGGCGGGGCGCATCGCCGACCTGCGCTGGGCCGACCTCGCCTCGGTGCGCGTCGGCGGCGCCGCCCTGGTCCCCCGCCTCGACGACGTCCTCGGCGCCTGGCCACAGGTGCGGTTCAACGTCGACGTCAAGGCCGACGGCGGCGTCGAGCCGACCGTCGAGGCGGTCGCCCGCGTCGGCGCCGCCGACCGGGTGCTGCTGGCCTCGTTCAGCGACGCCCGGCTGACCCGGCTGCGCGCCCTGGCCGGGCCGAAGGTCGCCAGCAGCCTCGGCATGCGCGGCGTGGCCCGGCTGCGGATGGCCTCGCTGCACGGGCGGCCGCTGCGGCTGCCCCCGTCCGTGGTCGCCGCCCAGGTCCCGGTCTCCTACGGGCGGATCCGCGTGGTCGACCGCCGGCTCCTCGCCTACTGCCACCGGATCGGGTTGCAGGTGCACGTCTGGACGATCGACGAACCCGCCCAGATGCACCACTTACTTGATCTTGGAGTGGATGGCATCATGACCGATCACGTCGGCGTGCTCCGCGACGTCTACCGCAGCCGCGGCCACTGGGCCGCCTGAGACCCGAGGACCAGCCGATGGCCGATACGGTCACCCCCGCCGTCGCCGAGCCCGCGCGTCCGGGCAGCACCCGTCGCGAGCGCACCGGCTGGTACTTCTACGACTGGGCGAACTCCGCGTTCCAGACCACCGTCATCACGGTCTTCCTCGGGCCGTTCCTGACCACGGTCACCGAGCTGGCCGCCGGCTGCGAGCTGGGCGCGGACAGCTGCGACGGAGTGGTGCACCCGCTCGGCATCCGGGTCGCCGCCGGCTCCTACTACCCGTACCTGATCTCGCTGTCGGTCTTCCTCACCGTGTTCGTGCTGCCCGTGGTCGGCGCGATCGCCGACCGCTCGGCGCACAAGAAGCGGCTGCTCGCCGCCGCCGCGTTCACCGGCGCGGGCGCGACCATCGCCTTCGCGTTCGTCACCGGCGAGCGGTACCTGCTCGGCGGCGCGCTGTTCCTGATCGCGAACATCTCCTTCGGCGCCGCCGTGGTGGTCTACAACTCGTTCCTGCCGCAGCTCGGCGGCCCGGACGACCGCGACGGCATCTCCAGCCGGGGCTGGGCCATCGGCTACCTCGGCGGTGGGCTGCTGCTCGCGCTCAACCTGGTCGCGGTCACCATGCTCAGCGAGGAGGGCAACGCGCAGCGCACCCTCGACCTGGCCCGCTGGTCGATCGTCTCGGCCGGCGTGTGGTGGGCGGCGTTCACCCTGCTGCCGCTGCGCTGGCTGCGCGAGCACCCCACCGCCGCCGCGCTGCACGGCGGCGCCAACGTGCTCACCGACGGGTTCCGGCAGCTCGGCCGCACCCTGCGGGAGATCAAGGCGTACCCGCTGACGCTGTTCTTCCTGCTCGCGTTCCTGGTGTTCAACGACGGCATCCAGACCGTCATCACGCTGGCCAGCCAGTACGGCACCGAGGAACTGCGGCTGGAGCAGAGCACCCTGATCGTGACCATCCTGCTGGTGCAGTTCCTCGCCTTCGGCGGCGCGCTCGCCCTCGGCGCGCTGGCGAAGCGGATCGGCGCGTGGAAGACCGTGCTGCTGTCGCTGGTGCTCTGGACCGGTGTGATCATCGCGGCGTTCCGGCTGCCCGCCGAGGCGCCCGTACCGTTCATGATCCTCGGCGGTTGCATCGGCCTGGTCCTGGGCGGCAGCCAGGCGTTGAGCCGTTCGCTGTTCAGCCAGCTGATCCCCGCCGGCAAGGAGGGCGAGTACTACGGGTTCTACGAGATCAGCGACAAGGGCACCAGCTGGCTCGGCCCGCTCGCGTTCGGGCTGGTCTTCCAGCTGACCTCGTCGTACCGGGTCGGTCTGGTGTCGCTGCTGATCTTCTTCGTGGTCGGGTTCGCGCTGCTGGCCGCCGTGCCGATGCGCCGGGCCATCATCGCGGCCGGCAACACGCCACCCCGGGTGCTGTAGCGCCGACGCCGGTCGGACGATCATCGCCGACCGATGCAGCGGCGTCGATCGGCTAGGCTGCCCCGACGTGACCGACGACGCCGCTGCCACCCCCACCTGCCTGGCCCGCCCCCTGCCGGGGCCCGGCGACGACCGCGCCGGCGGCTGCGCCGCCGCCCGGGGCGTGGACGGCCGCCCGCTGCACGCCGCCGCGCTGAAGTTCTTCTGGGGCCCGATGGACTGCGGCAAGTCGACCATGGCGCTGCAGATGAACCACAACCACGCCCGGCAGGGCCGCCGCGGCCTGGTCACCACCCGCATCGACCGCTCGCTCGGCCCGCAGGTCACCACCCGCATCGGCCTGGCCCACGAGGCGGTCGAGGTCACCGACGACCTCGACCTGCGCGACCTGGTCCGCGACGCCTGGGCCGAAGGGGTACGGGTCGACTACCTGATCTGCGACGAGGCGTCGTTCTACAACCTGGAGCACGTCGAGCAGATGGCCGAGCTGGTCGACAAGTTCGACGTCGACGTCTACGCCTTCGGCCTGGCCACCGACTTCCGCTCCTGCCTCTTCCCGGCCGCGCAGCGGCTGTTCGAGCTGGCCGACGAGGTGGCCCGCATCCAGGTCGAGGTGCTCTGCTGGTGCGGCCGCGAAGGGCTGCTCAACGCCCGGGTGGTGCGCGGCGAGGTGGTCCGCGAGGGCGCGCAGGTCGTCATCGGCGACACCGTCGACACCGCCGACGTGCGCTACCAGGTGCTGTGCCGGCGGCACTACCGCTCCGGCGACCTCGGCCCGCGCGCCTGAGCCTCAGAACGGATCCCCGCACACCCGCCACGAGCCGTTCTCCGACACCACCGTCAGCTCCCGCTCCTCGCTGCCGCCGCCGTCACGGTTCAGGCGCACCACCACCGTGCCGCGCGGCCGCCCGCCCCGCGTCGACACCGCCACGTCGACGATCTCGTAGCCGCTGACCACCGGCGGGGTACGCACCCAACTGCCGAACCCGGCCTCGCTCCACCGGCTGCGCGCGTCCCGGCACAACCGCTCGTACGCCCGCCCGGTGTCACCGGCCGCGACGTCGCGGAAGAACCCGTCCGCGGTCTCCCGCACCGGCCCGTCGGCCTGCAGCACCACCTGGGCGTTCCACGCCGCCAGGCCGGCCACCCCGACCAGGCAGGTGCCCAGCCCGAGCACCGCGACCAGCACACCGGCGCGTACCGGCCGGCGACGCCGGGCCGGCCGCTGCCATCCCTGCTGCCTGCCCATCACCACCGACGGTAGGCAACCGGCGACCGCCGCGCAGCCGGTTGCGCCGCTGTCGTCCGGCTACGCCGGATCGTCTACCGTCGGCGGACGACAGCCTCAAGGAGCGGCGGATGACGCGTGACGGGCTCCCGCACCGGCCCGTCGGCCTGCAGCACCACCTGGGCGTTCCACGCCGCCAGGCCGGCCACCCCGACCAGGCAGGTGCCCAGCCCGAGCACCG
>NZ_CADEAU010000427.1 GCF_902825405.1 Micromonospora maritima
GTCCGGCACGGCGGGTGCCGGGCCGGGCCGGGGAGCGGAGAGCTGCCGGGCGGCCAGGCCACCGACCAGGCCGGCGCCGGCGATCCCGGCGCCGACGGTCAGCAGTGTGCGCCGGCTCAGCGTGCGTGCCATGCCGGCGAGTGTGCCACCTCGGGCGAGACGCGTGCGCTCGTGTGCGTGGTTAAGAAGGGGCCCTTCCTCTACCGCAGGCGTTAAGAGGGGGCCCTTCCTTACACCTCAGCCGTCGCGGCGGGTGGTCCACCGGAAGGTGGTCAGGCAGAGCACCAGACCGATGACGCACCACAGGCCGAGCACCAGCGCCACCCTGCCCAGCTCGAACGAGCCGCCCGGCTCCTGGCCGCCGAAGCTGTCCGGCAGGAAGACCGAGCGCAGCCCCTGGCACATCCACTTGAGCGGGAAGATCGCGGCGACCTGCTGCATCCAGGTGGGCAGATTGGTGAAGACGAAGAACACGCCGGAGATGAACTGGAGGACCAGCGCGACCGGGGTGACCACCGCGGAGCCGCTGCGGGCGGTGCGGGCCAGCGACGAGATGGCGATGCCGCAGAGCGTGCAGGCGGTGACGCCGAGGACGGCGACCCAGCCGAAGGTGAGCCACTTGGCGGCGGTCTGCGGCAGGTCCAGGTCGAACAGCGCCACCGAGACGGCGAGGAGGAGCGCGGTCTCGGCGATGCCGATGACCACCACCATGATCACCTTGCCGGCGAACCAGACCCACTTCGGCATCGGCGTGCCCCGGTAGCGCTTGAGCACGCCCCGGTCCCGCTCGATCGGGATCCAGATGCCGAGGTTCTGGAAGCTCACCGTCATCAGGCCGGTCGCGATCATGCCGGTGATGAAGTACTGCGTGTAGCTGACGCCCGGGGCGATCTCGTCGCTGAAGATCGCCGCGAAGATCAGGATCATGATGATCGGGAAGCCCATCGTGAACACGACGGACTCCCGGCTGCGCAGGAACTGGGTGATCTCCAGCCGCCCCTGGCGCAGCGCCAGCGCGCCCGGGCCGAGCCGCCGGGCCCGCGCGGTGGCGACCGGGGGCGCCGCCTTCGTGGTGGTGGTCATGAGTGTCCGATCATCCGCAGGTAGACGTCTTCCAGGGTCGGCCGGGTCACGGTCAGGCCGGGGACCTCGCCGCCGAAGCGCGCGGCCAGGTCGTACACCAGCGCCGTCGGCGTCGCGGTCTCCGCCGACGCCGGCGTCCCGTCCGGGGTACGCCAGGAGACGGTCGCCAGCGACTCCTGCCGGTTGCCCAGCGCGTTCGGCGGCGCGACCTCGATCACCCGCCCGGCGGCGATCACGCCGACCCGGTCGGCGAGCGCCTCGGCCTCGTCCAGGTAGTGGGTGGTGAGCACGATCGTGGTGCCGGCGGCGGACAGGTCCCGGATCAGGTCCCAGAACTCGCGCCGGGCCTCCGGGTCGAACCCGGTGGTCGGCTCGTCGAGGAAGAGCAGCTCGGGGCGGCCGATGATGCCCAGCGCCACGTCCAGGCGGCGCTTCTGCCCGCCGGAGAGCGTGTGCGTGCGCGCCTTGGCCTTCGCGCCCAGCCCGACCCGCTCGACCACCTTGGCCGGGTCGTCGGCGTCCGGGTAGAAGCCGGAGAAGTGCCGGACCACCTCGCCGACGGTCAGCTCGTCGAACTCGCCGGTGCCCTGGAGCACGATGCCCACCCGGGAGCGCCAACCGGCGTCGGGGTGGGCCGGGTCGGCGCCGAGCACCCGCACCTCGCCGGCGTCGCGGTGGCGGTAGCCCTCCAGGATCTCCACCGTGGTGGTCTTGCCCGCGCCGTTCGGGCCGAGCAGGGCGAACACCTCGCCCCGGTGGACGTCCAGGTCCACCCCCGCCACCGCCACGTTGTCGCCGTACGTCTTGCGCAGTCCCCGTACGGAGATCGCGAGCTCGTCTTCCATGACGTCCAGTGTGCGACTGCCGCGTGCCCGGCCGCGGGCCGGGGTGTGGTGGTGTCGGCCATCCGGCGCCGTCCGTGCCCGTCGGTCCGCTCCATGGACCTGTGTGGTTTTCCACAGCCCGTTTTACTGAACGGTAACTTAAACTCCGGCCATGGATGACGCGACGCCGGGACGCCTGCCGGAGCGGGACCGCCCGTGGGTGATGCGCACGTACGCCGGGCACTCCTCCGCCGCGGCCACCAACGCGCTCTTCCGCCGCAACCTGGCGAAGGGGCAGACCGGGCTGTCGGTCGCGTTCGACCTGCCGACACAGACCGGATACGACCCGGACCACGAGCTGGCCGCCGGCGAGGTGGGCCGGGTCGGCGTGCCGGTGGCGCACCTCGGCGACATGCGGGCGCTCTTCGAGGGCATCCCGATCGCCGACATGAACACCTCGATGACGATCAACGCCCCGGCCATGTGGCTGCTCGCGCTCTACGGCACGGTCGCCGCCGAGCAGGGCGCGGAGCTGGTCCGCTGCGCCGGCACCACGCAGAACGACATCATCAAGGAGTACCTGTCCCGGGGGACGTACATCTTCCCGCCGGCCGCCTCGCTGCGGCTGACCGCCGACGTGATCGCGTACACGCTGCGGGAGATGCCGCGGTGGAACCCGGTGAACATCTGCTCGTACCACCTCCAGGAGGCCGGCGCCACGCCGGTGCAGGAGGTCGGCTTCGCGCTCGCCACCGCCGTCGCCGTGCTGGACACGGTCCGCGACTCCGGCCAGGTGCCGGCCGAGCGGATGGGCGACGTGGTGCAGCGGATCTCGTTCTTCGTCAACGCCGGGGTGCGCTTCGTCGAGGAGATCGCCAAGATGCGCGCGTTCGGCGCGCTCTGGGACGAGATCACCCGTGAGCGCTACGGCGTGGAGAACCCGAAGCAGCGCCGGTTCCGCTACGGCGTGCAGGTCAACTCGCTGGGCCTGACCGAGGCGCAGCCGGAGAACAACATCCAGCGGATCGTGCTGGAGATGCTCGGCGTCACCTTCTCCCGGGACGCGCGGGCCCGGGCGGTGCAGCTCCCCGCCTGGAACGAGGCGCTCGGCCTGCCCCGCCCCTGGGACCAGCAGTGGTCGCTGCGCATGCAGCAGGTGCTGGCGTACGAGTCGGACCTGCTGGAGTACCCGGACCTGTTCGAGGGCTCGCACGTGATGACCGCGCTGGTCGACGACATCGTGACCGGCGCGCGGGTGGAGCTGGACAAGGTGCTGGAGATGGGCGGCGTGGTCACCGCCGTGGAGTCCGGCTACCTCAAGAGCGCGCTCGTCGCCTCGCTCGCCGACCGGCGTCGGCGGATGGAGTCCGGCGCGGACGTGGTGGTCGGCGTCAACCGGTTCACCGAGACCGAGCCGTCCCCGCTGACCGCGGCCGGGGCCGAGGCGGTCGAGCAGGTCGACCCGGCGGTCGAGGCGGCCGCCGCGACCGGCGTCACCGGCGGGATCGTCGGCTCGCCCGCCGCCGCCGCCGAGATCGTGAACGGGCCGTGGATCGTCACCGGCCCGGGCGTGCTCCAGATCAACCGGGGCCGCACCACCCCGCAGGTGCTGCTGCCCTCCGGCACCGACGCGACCGTCTCGCCGGACGGGCGGTACCTGGCCGTGGTCGGCCAGAAGCCCGCTCCCACCTTCGACCCCACCCTCGACCTGCACGACCGGGTCACCGGGCAGAGCCGCACCCTGATCACCGACCCGTTCGGCGCCCACTACGGGTGGCCGACCTGGTCACCCGACGGCACCGAGATCGCCATGGTCATCCGCGACACCACGTTGGTCGCGGTGAACATCGTCACCGGTGTCCGGCGGATCCTCGTCGAAGGCCACCGCATGTTGCGGCCGAACTGGTCGCGCGACGGCTCGATGATCGTGATGGAGTGGATCAGCCGGTCGGAGGGGCACCAGCTCCGCGCGCTGGAACTGGCCACCGGGAAGGTGCGCCGGGTCTACCAGCCCGAGCCGGGCGAGACCTTCGGCTGGCCGGTGTTCACGCCCGGCTCGAACCGGGTGGTGTTCAGCACCAACCGGTGGACCCGGGACGTCGAGATCGTCGGCGGGTCCCTCGGCTCGGTGCGTGTCGGCGGCACCGGCCTGAAGCGACTGACCGAGGAGCCCCGGGTCTTCCTGTCGCCGGTGTTCTCCCCGGACGGGCGCTACTGCGCCGCGCTGTCGGTGCCACCCACCAACGAGTACCCGGACGGCGGCAACATCATCGTCTTCACCAGCGGCTTCGGCGAGCCGTGGTGGATCCCGGGCGACGAGTACGACGACAGCATGCGGGTGGACTGGGCGCGGGCGATCTGACATCCGAGGGGACGCGGCGGCCGGCACACCGGCCGCCGCGTCCCCGTGTCCGGGGTGCAGTTCCGCCCCGACGGCCGGCGGCGGTGCGAGGCTGGGGGCGGACGCCGCCGACGGGGCCGGGTCCGCCGTGGAGGGATGATGTCCGAGCCGCCGACCGGGACGTCGTCGCACCGCGCCCAGGCGCACGGCCGGCACGCCAACCATCGCCGCTACCACGACGGCGCGGAGGTCGACGGGTACGTCGACGACCCGTACCACCGGGTGCGGCGCGCGGTCGCGGCCCGGCTGGTGACCGACGGGGTGACCGGCGGCGGGCCGGTGCTGGAACTCGGCTGCGGACCGCGCGGCATGCTCGACCCCGGCGCGCTGGCCG
>NZ_CADEAU010000428.1 GCF_902825405.1 Micromonospora maritima
CCGCGCTGGCCACCGGCGATCCGGGTCGGCTGACCGCCGCCGCTGCCGGCGCCGCGCTCTCCCTCGCCGGCTACCTGCTGCTCGCGCTGCTGCCCGGCGCCCGGCTCGGCTTCGGCGACGTGAAGCTCGCCGCCGCGCTCGGGTTCCCGCTGGGCTGGCTCGGCTGGCCGACGCTCCGGCTCGGGCTGCTCCTCCCGCACGTGCTGGCCGGGGTGACGGTGCTGGTCCTGCTCGCGGCCGGCCGGATACGCCGGGACACGCCACTGCCGTTCGGCCCGGCGATCCTCGCCGGCGCCTGGCTCGCCGTCCTGCTCACCTGAGCCCGCCCGCCCGCTCGGGTGTTCGGCGGGGGTCCCGCCCTTCTCAGATCAACCGGAGCTGGTGGTCCCGGGGTCGGCGCGGCTCCGCCGCGCCGAGCCGGTCGAACAGCGCCGGGTCGATCACGTCGAGGAACGGCGACGGCCGGGTCTCCCGCTCGGTGCCGTGCCGGCTGCGCCGCGCGGCGTGGCTGACGTAGAGCCGGTCCTGCGCCCGGGTCAGGCCGACGAAGAAGAGCCGGCGCTCCTCGGCCACCGCGTCCTCGTCCGGCTCCGAGCCGGGCCAGCGCAGCGGCAGCAGACCGTCCTCCGCGCCGACCAGGAACACCACCGGGAACTCCAGCCCCTTCGCCGCGTGCAGCGTGAGCAGCGTGACCGCCTCGGCGCGTGGATCGAGAGCGTCCACCTCGGCGCCGGTCGCGAGCTGGTGGAGGAACAGCCCGAGGTCGTCGCCGCACCGGCGGGCCAGCGGGGTGAGCAGGTCCACGGCGGTGCGGACGTCCTCGGGGCGTACCGCACCGGAGCCGTCGAGCGTGGGCACGGCGAAGCGTTCCGCCAGCAGCTGACCGGCCTGGCGTACCCGGGCGGGCAGGGACCCGTCGAGACCGGCCTGACGCAGCTCGCGGGCGATGGCCGTGACGCCCGGCCGGTCACGCAACCGGTCGTGCGAGCGCTTCTGCACCGGGATGTTCGCCCGGGCCAGCGCGTCCACGACCGGCGCGGCCTGCGCGTCGGTGCGGTAGAGCACCGCGATGTCGGAGAAGGAGAGCGACGTCGCCCGCCCGTCGATGCGGCCCGAGTCCAGCGAGCGGTGGGACAGGCCACCGACCAGCTCGTCGACGGTACGGACCACGAAGTCGGCCTCGTCGGCCACCGAGGTCGCGGCGTACCGGCCGACCAGCGGCGCCTCCGGGTCGAGTCGGGCCGGGTCGAGGCGACGGCCGCGCACCAGCGACGACGGCGCGATGGCCTGCACGGCGGCGGCCAGGATCGGCGCCGAGGAGCGGTAGTTGCGGTTCAGCCGCACCAGCCGGGCGTCGGTGAAGTCCTGCGAGAAGCGCAGGAAGTAGCCGACGTCGGCGCCGCGGAACGAGTAGATCGCCTGGTCCGGGTCACCGATCGCGCACAGGTTGCCGTCGGCGGGGCTGAGCAGGCGCAGCAGGTCGTACTGCACGGCGTCGACGTCCTGGTACTCGTCGACGAAGATCCACTTCCACCGTTCGCGGTACTCCCGGACCAGCTTCCGGTCGCCCTTGAGCAGCGCCACCGGCAGGGTGAGCAGCTCGTCCAGGTCGACCAGGTCCTTCTTGCGCAGCAGCGCGACGTACCGCTCGTCGTCCGCGCCGGCCTCCGCGCGAGCCGCCGCCCGATCCGTCTCGTCGGCGATCCGGAAGTCCGCCGGCAGCCCGGCCGCCGCCGCGTTCTCCCGCAGCACGGTCAGGCCGAGCGAGTGGAACGTGCCGACCGTGACGTCCTCGGCGACCGGGCCGAGCAGCCCGTCCAGCCGGTGCCGCAGCTCCTCGGCGGCCCGGCGGGTGAACGTGATCGCCAGGCACTGGTCCGGGAAGACGTTCAGCTCCGCGCAGAGGTACGCGATCCGGTTGGTGAGCGTCCGGGTCTTGCCGGTGCCCGGCCCGGCCACGATGAGCAGCGGACCACCCGGCGCGGACGCGGCCACCCGCTGCATCGCGTCCAGGCGGTCCAGCAGGCCGGTGCCGACCTCCTCCATCCCGGCGAGCATCGGCTCGAACGGCTCGTGCGGGGAGGGCGGCGGCGCGATCGGGGGAGCCGGCGGCGTGCGCTTCGGCTCCGGCCGGGCCGCCGCCGGGCGCCTGGCCTTCGGCTTCGGCGCCGGCTCCGCGGGCCGCCGCTGCGCGGGCACGGGTACGTCGAAGAGCGCGTCCTGCCCCGACCCGCCGGCCGTGGCGCCCAGTTCCGCCGGGTCGAACAGTGTGATCACCCCGTACTCGCCGTCGTAGCCCGGCACCCGGCGGACCTCGCCGCGGCGCAGCCGGCCGATGCCCTCGGCGAGCAGCTCACCACCGACCCGGCCGATCTCCTCCACCGGGGTACGGGTGAGGATCTCCAACTCGGGGCCGAGCGCGGCGACCAGCTCGTGGAGCTTGCCCTCCACCTTCTTCGACCGCGCGCCCACCCGGTTGATCTCGCCGAGGATCTCGGCCAGCGGCACCAGGTGCGCCACCGCACGGGCGTGCGCCGGGCGGTGCCCCACCGGTCGGTCGGCCAGCTCCTCGACCCGGCTCAGGACGCCGACGGTGAGCGGCTTGCCGCACTCCGGGCAACGCCCGGACGCCTCGCGGGTCCGCTCCGGCGACCAGTTCACCCCGCAGAGCCGGTGCCCGTCGGCGTGGTACTTGCCCTCCTCCGGGAAGAACTCGACGGTGCCGGCGAGTCCGTCCCCGGTCCGCAGCGCCTCGCGGATCGCGAAGTAGTCGCGGGCCGCGGTGAGGACCGTCGCCTCCCGGGCCAGCGCCGGCGGCGAGTGGGCGTCGGAGTTCGACACCAGCTGGTAGCGGTCCAGACTGCCGACCCGCCAGTTCATCTCCGGGTCGGAGGAGAGGCCGGTCTCCACCGCGAAGATGTGGTCGGCCAGGTCGGCATAGCAGTCGGCGATCGCGTCGAAGCCGGACTTCGAGCCGAGCGCGGAGAACCAGGGTGTCCAGATGTGCGCCGGCACCAGGTAGCCGTCCGGGCTGGCCTCCAGCGTGATCTCCAGCAGGTCGCGGGAGTCGAGCCCGAGGATCGGCCGGCCGTCGGAGCCGAGGTTGCCGATCCGGCCCAGCGCGGTGTTGAACCGGCCCACCGCGTCCAGGTCCGGCAGGTAGATCAGGTGGTGCACCTTCCGGGTCCGGTCGTCCCGCTTGTAGATGGTGGAGATCTCCACGCTCAGCATGAACCGGACCGGGTCCGCCTCCGCCGCGCTCGCCAGCCGGGGCGGCAGTCGCCGGGCGATGTCCCGCTCCGCCTCCGGCGAGAGCCGGTAGAGGCCGGGCTCCGCCGGGTGCAACGTCTCCCGCAGGTGGTCGTACCAGGCGGGGTGGGTGAAGTCGCCGGTGCCGAGCACCCCGATGCCCTTGCGTCGGGCCCACCAGCCGAGGTTCGGCAGGGTCAGGTCACGGCTGCACGCGCGGGAGTACTTCGAGTGGATGTGCAGATCCGCGACGTAGGGCGGGAGGCCACCGGGGGGTGCGGCGCTGAACGGAGGCACGCCGCATCCTGTCACGTCCGGTTGCCTGCCCGCCCGCCGCCACGCGTACGCGTGACCTGAGCAATGCGGTGCTGGACGCGGCGTCCCCGGCGCGCTAAGGGCGGGACCCGTGCATGAGCGAGCGCACCGAGCGAAGCGAGGGCCGCGAGGGCATGCCCGGCCAGCACAGCCCGTCGCTACGGGGCCCGCAGCTCGACCAGCGTCACCTGCGGCGGGGCGCCGACGCGCACCGGCGGGCCCCAGAAGCCGGCGCCGTTGGTCACGTAGACCTTGGTGCCGTCCACCTCGCCCAGGCCGGAGACCACCGGCTGCTGGAGCTTCACCGCCAGGTTGAACGGCACCATCTGGCCGCCGTGGGTGTGCCCGGAGAGTTGCAGGTCGACGCCGAACTTCGCCGCCTCCTGCGCGGCCACCGGCTGGTGGGCCAGCAGCACCACCGGGCGGCTCGGGTCACGGTCGCCGAGGGCGGCGGCGTAGTCGGCCGGCGCGGCCAGCCCGGTGCCGGCGGCGGTCACGTCGTTGACCCCGGCCAGGTCCAGCACCCCGCCGCGGGCCCGGATCTCCTGCCGCTCGTTCTGGAGCACCCGCAGACCCAGCCGGTCCACCTCGCGGACCCACTCCTCCACGCCCGAGTAGTACTCGTGGTTGCCGGTGACGAAGAAGCTGCCGTAGCGGGAGCGCAGGTCGCGCAGCGGCTCCGCGGCCGAGCCCAGCTCGGCGACCGTCCCGTCGACCAGGTCGCCGACCACTGCCACCAGGTCGGCGTCCAGCCGGTTGATCATGGCGACGATCCGCTCGGTGTGCGCCCGTCCGCGCAGCGGCCCGAGGTGGATGTCGGAGACGGTGGCGATCCGCAGGCCGTCCATGCTGCGGGGCAGCTTGGCCAGCGGGATCCGTACCCGGTCCAGCTGGGGCGGACCCATCGCGGTGCGGACGCCGTACCCGGTGACGCCGGCGGCGGTGAGCCCCGCGAAGATCGCCGCGCCGCGCGCGAGCAGCAGCCGGCGGGAGGGGTCGTGGTCGGCGGGCACGGTGCCGGTCGGCGCGGCGTCGCCACCGTCGGCGGTCCCGGTCGACGGGGTCGCGAC
>NZ_CADEAU010000429.1 GCF_902825405.1 Micromonospora maritima
CCGGTTCCGGCCGCCGGCCGGCGGCGGGCCGGTCGGCCGGGCGCTGCGCCGGCACCAGCCAGAGTTCCTGCTGCACTTCTCCGCGCCGCCCGGCTCCGAGTATCAGGTCACCATGTGGCTGCCGTACCTGGAGCGGATCGGCCGGCCGTTCGTGGTGGTGCTGCGCGAGCCGGAGTTCCTGTCGACAGTGGCCGCCGCGACCCGCGCCCCGGTGGTCCTCTGCCCCACCCTGAAGGCGCTCGACGAGGCCCTGGTGCCCAGCCTGCGGGCCGCGTTCTACGTCAACCACGGCGCGAAGAACGCCCACTGCATCCGGTTCACCCAGCTCACCCACGTCCAACTGCACCACGGCGACAGCGACAAGGCACCGAGCGCCAACCCGGTGTCGGCGATCTTCGACAAGATCTTCGTGGCCGGGCAGGCGGCGATCGACAGGTACGCCCGGGCCGGGGTGGACATCCCCGCCGACAAGTTCGTCGTGGTCGGCCGCCCGCAGGTCGAGAACATCGAGGTACGCCGGGAGCCGGTCCTCGCCTCGGCGCACCCGACAGTCCTCTACACCCCCACCTGGACCGGGCACCACGCCGACGCGAACTACTGCTCGCTGCCGGTGGCCGAGACGCTGATCCGCCGGCTGCTCGACCGGGGGGCGACGGTGATCCTGCGCGCCCACCCGTACACGGACAAGAACCCGGCATCGGCGCGGCAGCTCGCCCGCCTCACCGAACTGCTCGCCGCCGACCGGGCGCGGACCGGCCGGGCCCACCTGTGGGGTGCGGCGGCCGCCCGGGAGTTGACGCTCACCCAGTGCGTCAACCGCGCCGACGCGTTGGTCTCGGACGTCTCCGGGGTCATCTCCGACTGGCTCTACTCCGGCAAGCCGTACGCGGTCACCGACACCGGCGCCGACGGGGAACACTTCGTCGAGCGGTTCCCGCTGGCCGCCTCCGGCTACGTGCTGCGCCGGGACATGTCCAACGTGGACGAGGTGCTGGGCGCGCTGCTCGACACCGACCCGAAGGCCGCGCAACGGTGGACGGCCCGCACCCGCTACCTCGGCGACTTCCCGGCCGACCGGTACGCCGAGACGTTCCTCGCCGCCGCCCGCCGCGAGCTGGAGCCCGACTGGGCCGTCCCGGTCCCCCGCGCCGCCGTCTAGCCCCGGGTCACAGGTAGGGGTCCAGCAGGGCGAGCACCGCTGCCGGGTCCTCCACGTGCGCGTTGTGGCCCAGCCCGGGCAGCGTCGCCACCGGCACCCCCAGCTCCTTGAGCTGCGCGTCGCTCACCATCGGGTCCAGCTCGCCCCGGGCCAGCAGCACCGGGACGTCGGTGGCCGCCAGCAGGGCGGGCAGCCGTGGCTCCCCCACCGCGAACGCGGCCGGGTCCATGGCCAGCCGCCAGCGGCCGTCCTCCCGGCGCAGCCCGGCGTCGACCACCGGATGGTCCGGGGCGAACAGTCCGGCCAGCCCGGAGACGCGCAGGTAGCGGCGAGCCGCCTCGTCCCGGCTGGCGAACCAGGTCACCGGCCGCGCGGCCAACTCGCCCGCCTTCGCCAGCTCCGCCGGTGACCAGACCACCTTGATGCCGAGGCCGACCACCGCGTCGACGGGCAGCCCTCGTTGCCGGGCGGCCAACGCCAACGCCACCACGCCCCGAGCGAGTGCCCGAGCAGCACCAGCCGGTCGCGCGGACCGAGCCGCTCGGTGACCGGACCGAGCCCGTCCACCACGCGCTGCGCCAGCGCCGCGAACGAGTACCCGGACAGCGGCGGCGACCAGCCGTGACCGGCCAGGTCCGGCGCGAGCCAGCGGCCCGGCCAACGGCGCTCCAGCAGCGGCGCCCAGGGCAGCCACACCTCCCCGGTGGCGCCCATGCCGTGCAGGAGCACCAGGTGACGGGTCCCCGTCGTATCGCCCATACGGCGCAGTCTGCCACCGTACGGACACGACGCGCGAGGGCCGACCTCTCCGGACAGCGTGGCGGCGGCAAGGTCACGGCAACCCGCAGGAGATCTTGGAAGCTCGGGGCCCTCCTGAGGGCCGTTTCCTTCCAAGATCTCGCTGGGGGTGGGCGGTTGGGTGCAACGGGATGGGCGGGATCGTGTCCGGGGTGTCGCGTCGAGGTCGGTGTGGGTGGGGTGTCCGGTTCGCGGGTGGTGGGCGGCACCCTGGCGGCGGAATCGACGATGGGCCGCAGGCGTTGTACCCGGGTGAACGACCGAGCAAGGCGAAGCATCCCTTCGCCCGCCGCCCCCACCCGCCGGGGAATGACGATGGCCCGCCGGTCGTTACACATCATCCCGGCGCCGCGTAGAGGCCCCCGCCCCCGCGAGCCTGCCGGATCCCCCGAAGACTTGTTGAGCGCCTGACGGTGCCCACACACCCCCGCCCCCATGGGGTGTGTGTCGACCCCCGAATGGAGCCCCCCTCATGAACACGATTCTGCGTAAGAGCGTCCTGGGTGTTGCTGGTCTGGCCTTCACCGGTGGCGTGTTCGCCGGTCCGGTCGCCGCCCACGCCGCCACCCCCGCGCACGCCGGTAAGCCGGTGGCGGCTGTCGCCAGTGTGCAGGGTGAGCAGTCGACCATCACCCTGAACGACGAGCAGCTGGCGAACGCGAAGGCGATCATCGCCGCCACGAAGAAGGCCGGTCTGCCGGAGCGGGCCGCGGTCATCTCGATCGCCACCGCGCTGCAGGAGTCGAAGCTGGAGAACCTGGGCCACCTCGGCGACCGCAACGACCACGACTCGCTGGGCCTGTTCCAGCAGCGCCCCTCCTCGGGTTGGGGTACGCCGGAGCAGATCACCGACCCCGAGTACTCGACCCTGGCGTTCCTCAAGGGCCTGAAGCAGGTCGACGGCTGGGACACCATGCCGCTGACCGAGGCCGCGCAGACCGTGCAGGTCTCCGCCTACCCCGACGCCTACGCCCAGTGGGAGAAGCAGGCCACCGACATCGTGGCCCAGCACTGGACCAAGTGACACCGAAGGCCGGCACCCCAACAGGGTGCCGGCCTTCGCGCGTACCGGAAAGGCGTCAGGCGGAGTAGCCGCGCGTGGCCATCCAGTTCGCCAGGTCGATGGTGGTGACCCAGTACGAGGGCAGCGACGGGTCGGCCGAGTCGGCGATCCGGAGGGTCCGGCCGTCGTTCTTGTAGCCGACCACCGCGATGTAGTGGCCGCCCGGGAACGAGTGCCAGCCGCCGTTGGTGTCGGTGGCGTCGCCGGCGACGTTGGCGACGACCGCCCGGCCGTTGCTGATCGCCGTGACCACGTCGGCCTGGAGCCGGTCCATCTGGGCCGGGGTGGGGGCGCCCGGGATCATGCGGGTCCGGTACGGGTCGCCCTTGACCTGCTGGTTGAGCACACGAGTGGTGTCCTCGGCCGAGTTGGTGCCCATCTCGGTGGTGCCGAGAGCGACGGCGAGCGTGTCCTGGCTCCGCTCGATGCCGGTCGCGCTGAGCGCGTTGCGCACCGCTGCCGGGCCGCAGTAGTAGTAGGTGGTCTGCGCCTGGTAGTCGTAGTCGAGCACCCTGCTCGCCGGGGGCTTCGGCTTGCTCTTCGGCGTGGTGTCCGGGTCGGCGGTGGCCTTGGCCGCGGGCTTCGCCGAGGGCGAGGCGGTGGGTGCGGCGCTGGGCGAGGCGCTGGGCGAGGGGACGGCGATGCGGGCCTCGCCGCGGCTGGCGGCCTCACCGAGGCGGGAGCCGAGTTCGGCGACCGCGACGGTGTTCTCCGGCCGGGCCGGGGCGTCGTCGGTGGCGGTGAGGGCGACACCGGTGCCGCCCGCCAGCACGAGGGCGGCGGCCGACCCGGCGATGATCTGGTACGGGCGCTCGGTCGCGAGCCGCCGCAGCTGACGCTTCAGGTGGTGCTTCACGGGTTCCTCCAAGGCGTGAGCGGCACACGCCGGCCCCCGCGCGGGAGACTTCACGCGCGTTGGACGGGGCGGGACGGCCGCGGGACGGGCACCCGGAATGCCGGGCGCACACGGGGGGTCGGGTGGGCGTCGCCGTCAGGCGAGCGCCGGCACCACCGGGCCGTGGAGGTGGGGGGACGATCGGGGGGTGGTTCGCACGAGGTGGGAACTCCTTCCGTGGCCGCCGACCGGGTTAGCTGACGGATTCGGGCGGGAAGTACGCCCTACCGCGGCCGTGGCTCGCGGATTCACCCCGGTGTTGCTGTGGGTCCCCGGTTCGTCTGTGCACGATTAGGCGGGTCGGTGCGGCGTCGCCATCTGCGATCGAAAACCGCACCGGACGCGCCGACACTACCGGTGGGTACGCGCCAAGCCAAGCGCTCTCACCTGCGTAAACGTGCGGCACGACTACGGATATCGGAACAGCCGGTTACTGACTTCACTCAATGGGGACAAGGGTTCGAGCCGGTATCGGAGGGCGAAAAGCGGGCATCCGAGGGCGCGACGGCCGGCAATTGCCGGGTTCGATGACCTGTTCTGCGTCGACCGCCCGTTTTCCGGTGCCGGGTGAGCGGGCTCACCGTTTTCGGTAACGATTCGGCGGAGACGGCGCCTCAGCCGACCCGGGCCGGTCGCCAGCGGGCACCCCGCGCGGTGGCCGGCACCGGCATCCGGGTCGCGGAGGCGGCGCGGGGCGCGGGCACCGGCC
>NZ_CADEAU010000430.1 GCF_902825405.1 Micromonospora maritima
AGCCGCCGGGCGCGTGGCCGGCGGGGGCGAAGCCGTTCGGCCCCACCCACTGCGGGCCCGCGGCGGACTGCGGCGCCGGGGCGGGGTGCCCACCGGCGTACGGCGCGGGGGACTCCAGGTCGCGGTACCCGTCCGGATGGGGGTGCTGGTATCCGTCCCAGCCGCGGTCGTCCCGGGGTCGACGCGGTGGCACGTTCAGGTCGGCCATGTACCTATCCCGTTTTCTTCGAGCGCCGGCACGCCGGCCACCCGGGGGATGGGTGGCGGAGGGCGGCGACGGTTGCCGGAGAGTTGCTACGGGAAAGTAGCCAGCGCTTCCCGGCCGCTCAAGGCGCGCCGGAAGCCCTCGCGCGGGCACTTAAGACGGTGCTCAGGCCGTCTGCAAGGCGCCGGGAATCCCCTCACCACGTCCCGACCGTCCGGAGCAGGGGCGACCCGGGCGCCGACCGCCCGGACGTGACGTTTCGGCCCTCCGCGACGCTGCCGGCCGCGTTCACCACCTCAGGGAAACTTAAGGTACGGATAAGCCTGCGCTGAGATCCCGCACAGCCGGCCAGCCGGACGACGATATTTGGGCGATATACCGCCTGGTCATATTTATGACTCAGCGGTATGTCGCACTCTGCGGCATCGTCGTCCCGGCCGCGACACGCCCGGCGCGAGCGCGCCCGGGAGGCCCATGGCGGACACGCAGGCGCCAGGACGATGCCGGACCCCCGACGGCGGCCGGCCACCGAGCGGTGTGTGCACCCGTGTCCGTCTCGCCGAAACAGCAGCAGCGGCGGCGCGTGACCGGCCTCCGATCCGGGTATGCCGCCGAACCGCTGAAGCCGTGAGGGGAAGGCGCCGCCATGCTCAGCCAAGAGGATCAGCGCAGGTTCGAACAGATCACCCGCCAGCTGCGGGAGAGCGATCCGCGGTTCTTCACCCGGTTGGACAACCGGGTCAAGGGCCGCCGGGGCCGGTACATGATGCTGCTGACGATCGTGCTGTGGGCCTCGCTGCCGGCGATGACCGTGCTGGCCGGGAGGTTGGCCGGGGCGATCTGCGCGGTGGTGCTGGTCGCCAACGCCGCCCTGATGTGGCGCTTCCGGCGCCGCCTGCTGTGAGCGCAAGGAAGGGCCCCCGCTTAACGCCTCCGGTAGAGGCGGGGCCCCCTCTCAACGCTCGGGACCGGCTTCGCCGCGACCGAACTCCCCGGGGGACGCCGCTTCGCCGCGACCGAACTCCCCGGGGGACGCCGCTTCGCCGCGACCGAACTCCCGGTACGCCCGCCGCAGCCGTTCGGCCAGGCCCGGCCCGCCGATCCCGGCGCCCGGCGGGCCGAGCTGGCGCAGCAGCAGCTCCGGCCCGGTGGCCAGGGTGGGCGGTCGGTCCGGCAACGGGGTCGGGGCGAGCCAGAACCGGGCCAGTTCCTCGTCCGGCTCGACCGACGGCAGCCCGGCCAGCACGCGGGCCGCACCGAGCACCGGCGTCGCCGCAGCCGGGCCGGCCGGCGTGCCGACGACCGCCGGATCTGGGCCAGGCGGGACGACGACCGCCGGATCCGCGCCAGGCGGGACGTCGACCGCCGGGACGCCCGACGCGATGTCCGACGGGACGCCCGACGCGATGTCCGGCGGGACGTCGGCGGGATGCGCGCCGCGCAGCGCCCGCAGCCGGGCGAGCAGGTCGGCCCGGGACCGGCCCCGCCAGTGCAGCAGCTGGAACGGGTCCGCGTCGAACGCCTCGGCCAACAGGTAGAACGTGGCCGCCAGGTGCTTGCACGGCACCGCGAAGTCGGGGCAGCCGCAGCGCTGCGCCAACTCGCCCACCCGCGCCGGGAACAGCGGCGCGCCCGCCTCGGCGAACACCCCCTCCAGCTCGGCCGGCAGGTCCCCGGCGAGCAGCCGGGCGCTGAAGAACGCCTGCCCGGCCAGCTGCGCCTCGATCCGCCGCCACACCTCCTCCGGATAGGCGGCCAGCCCGATCCGCACCGGATACGGCTTCGGCCGGGACCCCTGCACCTCGGCGGTGACCTCCCCGGGCGAGACGTCCAGCCGGAGCACCTGCCCCCGACGCGCGTACGCCCGGCCCCGGGTGAGCCGGGAGCCGAGCGCGAACGACTCCAGCACCTCGACGAAGCGGCGGGACCACCAGGACTGCCCGATCGCGCCCCGGGTGCTGCGCGCCCGCAGGCCGCCCTCGACCGGCAGCGGCTTGCCGTAGTCGTCGAACCGTCCCGCGGGGCTCACTCGACCACCGCCCCGGACTCCAACGTGAACAGCTCGCGCAGCGTCGCGGTGGACAGCTCGGTGACCCACTGCTCCCCGCTGCCCACCACCGACCGCGCGAGGCTGCGCTTGTCCGCGATCATCGCGGCCACCTTCTCCTCCACCGTGCCGGCGCAGACGAACTTGCGTACCTGCACCCGGCGGCTCTGTCCGATGCGGAACGCCCGGTCGGTGGCCTGGTCCTCGACCGCCGGGTTCCACCACCGGTCCACGTGCACCACGTGGTTGGCGGCGGTCAGCGTCAGCCCGGTGCCGCCGGCCTTGAGGGAGAGCACGAACAGCGGCGGCCCGTCCGGGGACTGGAACCGGGTCACCATGGCGTCCCGCTCGGCCTTGCCGACGCCACCGTGCAGCAGCAGCACCTCCCGGCCGGTACGCGCCGACAGGTGCCCGCGCAGCATGCCGCCGAACTCGGCGTACTGGGTGAACAGCAACGCCTTCTCCCCGGCCGCGAGCACCTCGTCGACGATCTCGTCGAGGCGTTCCAGCTTGCCGGAACGGCCGGCCAGCGCGGAGCCGTCGTGCAGCAGCTGGGCGGGATGGTTGCAGACCTGCTTGAGCCGGGTCATCGTGGCCAGCACCAGCCCCCGGCGCTCGATCCCGTCGCTGGACTCGATCTTCGCCATCATGTCGTCGACCACGGCCCGGTAGAGGGCTGCCTGCTCGGCGGTGAGGTTGCAGAGCACCTCCATCTCCAGCTTCTCCGGCAGGTCGGTGATGATCGTCGGGTCGGTCTTGAGGCGGCGCAGCACGAACGGGCCGGTGATCCGGCGCAGCCGCTCGGCCACCTCGGCGTCGCCGTGCCGCTCGATCGGTTCGGCGAAGCGCTTGCGGAACGTGGCGGCCGGTCCGAGCAGCCCCGGATTCGCGAACTGCATGATCGACCAGAGGTCGGCGAGCCGGTTCTCCACAGGCGTACCGGTGACCGCGACCCGGTGCCGCGCGGGCAGTGAGCGGACCGCCTCGGCCTGGCGGGTCGCGGCGTTCTTGATCGCCTGCGCCTCGTCCACCACCACCCGGTGCCAGTCGACGCCGGCCAGCTCGAACGCGTCCCGGGCGGCCACCGAGTACGTGGTGAGCACCAGGTCCGCCCCGTCCACGGCGGCGGCGAAGCCCTCGCCGCGGGCGCGCTCGGCGCCGTGGTGCACGTGGACGCGCAGCCGGGGCGCGAACGTCGCCGCCTCCCGCTGCCAGTTGCCGACCAGCGACATCGGACAGACCAGCAGCGTGGGCCCGGCCTCCGGCGGGTCACCGGCGAGCAACGCGAGCAGTTGCACGGTCTTGCCCAGCCCCATGTCGTCGGCGAGGATCCCGCCGAGTCCGAGCGACTGGAGGAACGCCAGCCAGGCCAGCCCACGCCGCTGGTACGGCCGCAGCGTCCCGGCGAAGCCCGGCGGCGGGTCGGCCGGGGTGAGCCGCCGCTCCGCCTCGCCGGCCAACAGCTCGCCCAGCGCCCCGTCGGCGACCACGTCGAGCACGGGCAGCTCGCCGGCCTGGTCGTCGCCGGACAGTCCCGTCCGCAGCAGGTCGGCCACCGTCAGCTCGCCGGAGGACCGCAGCAGCTTCAGCCCGGCCTCCAGGCGCTGCGGGTCCAGCTCGACCCACCGGCCGCGCAGCCGGCGCACCGGCCGGCCGGTGGCCACCTGCGCGGTCTCGGCGTCGGTCAGCGGTTCACCGGCCAGCGTGAGCTGCCAGCTCAGCGGCATCGGCGCGGCCGACCGGAGGTGCCCGGCCACGTCCGCGGGCGGCCGCTGCGGCGTCGTGACCAGCGCCCGGGAGCGCAGGTCGTGGTGCAGCGCGTCCGGCCACCCGACGGTGACGCCGGCCGCGTCGAGCCGCGCCCCGGCGCCGTCGAGCAGGTCGGCCACGTCCTCGTCGAGCAGCGGCAGCGTGACCGGTTCGGCCCGGTCGAGCAGACGCTCCAGCGGCGTCCACACGGTCGCCGCCCGGCGCACCGCGCGCATCGCCTCGACGGTGGCGTCGTCCCCGAGCGGGTGGTCGTCGCCGGCCCACAGCGCCGCCGCGTCGGTCACCAGCGTGGGGTCGGCGAGGCTGCGCATGCGTACGACGGCGGTGAGCGCGCCGTCCGGCTCGGCCGGCCCGACCAGGCGCAGCGCCGCGCGCAGGCCGGTGTCCACCCCGGCGGAGACCTCCCGCGCCCAGTCGCGCAGCTCGGCCGCACCGACCGGTTCCGGCCCGGCGAACCACCCGGTGCCGTCCGGAGTCCGCGCGAGCGTGTCGGCGACCGCGTCGAGGAACGCCCGGACCAGCGCCTCCGCGTCGGGCAGCAGGAGTTTCTCCGCGTCCGGGTCGACCGGCGCGGCGCGGGCCCCGGCC
>NZ_CADEAU010000431.1 GCF_902825405.1 Micromonospora maritima
CTCGCCACGCGCGGGGTGGCCGCGCACGGACGCACCGGGATCAACGTCTGGGTGCCGGTGCCCGACGAGACGGCGGCGGTCACCGCCCTGCGGGACGCCGGCTGGTCGGTCGCGCCCGGCGGGCTCTACCGGATCGCCGCCGCCCCCGCCGTCCGCGTCACCGTCAGCTCCCTCGACGACGCCGACCTGCCCGCCCTGGCCGACGCCCTCGGCCGGGCCGCCCACCCCACCCGCACCCCGCCCTTCTCCGCCTGACCCCGCCGTGACCACGGGCCGTGCGCCGCGATCACGCGAGGCGGTCGCGTGGCGCGCGGCGGACGGGGTAGAACGGTCGGCATGGCCGAGAGCGACAGTGCGCCCGGGGCGCAGGAGTTCATCCCGCCACGGGCGGACACCATCGACGAGCTGCGCGCCGCCGCGGCCGGCTGCCGGGGCTGCGAGCTGCACCGGGACGCCTCGCAGACCGTCTTCGGGCGCGGTGACGAACACGCCCGGGTGGTCTTCGTCGGCGAGCAGCCCGGCGACGTCGAGGACCAGAAGGGACTGCCGTTCGTCGGCCCGGCCGGCCGCCTGCTGCGCCGGGCCGTCGACGACGCCGGCCTGGACCCCGGCCAGATCTACCTGACCAACGCGGTCAAGCACTTCCGGTTCGAGCGGCGCGGCACGCGACGCATCCACCAGACACCGGACCGGGTGCACGTCACCGCCTGCCGGCCCTGGCTGGTCGCCGAGTTCGCCCGGCTGCACCCGGACGTCGTGGTGGCGCTGGGCGCCACCGCCGCCAAGGCGCTGCTCGGCCCCACGTTCCGGGTGACGAAGCAGCGCGGCGAGCTGCTGCCCTGGCCGGCGGCCGCGCAGCACCCGGAGGACTTCGCCCGGGTGCCGGTGGACCGGACCGGCGCGGTCGCCGACGCGCCGGCGACCCGGTTGCTGGCGACCATCCACCCGTCGGCCGTGCTGCGCGCCGACAACCAGGACGTCGCGTACGAGGGGCTGGTCGCCGACCTCAGGGTGGCCGCCGGGGCGCTCAAGAAGTGATCTTGCCGAACACGTCCTTGGCGACGATCCGCCCGTCGCGGACCCGGTAGACGTCCAGCCCCCGCAGCACCGTGCCGTCCTCGGCCGGCGGCCACGCCCACTCGCAGACCGCACGGTCGTCGGTGGCCCAGACCGCGCCGAGCGTCGGGCCCTCGCCCGCACCCGTCTGCCCGGCGAGGACGGCGACCACGGCCGCCCGCCCCCGTACCGTGCCGGCCGGCCCGTCCCAGGCGTTCGGGCAGTAGCTGACGTCCTCGGCCAGGCAGCCGGCCATCCCCGCCCGGTCGCCCCGCGACCAGGCGGCGTTGAACTCCTCGATCAGCGCGCGTACGTCCACACCGGCACGCTAGCGTCGCCGTCGCCCGGCCGGCGCCCCGGTTTCTCAGTCGCGCTGCTGCCAGGTGCAGAGGCAGACCCGGTTGCCGTCCGGGTCGGCGAGCACCCAGAAGTTCGGCGCCTCCGCGTCGCTGACCAGCGTGCCACCGGCCGCCAGCGCCGCCTCCATCCGCGGCCGGACCTCGGCCGGGTCGACCCAGACGTCCGGGTGCCAGCGCTGCCGCGGCTCGTCGCGCCCGCAGGACTGGAACCAGACCGTGGGCAGCGCGCCCGCCGGGTCGCGCACCTCGTCGTCGGCGGCGCCCGGACCGGCCGGGCGCTCCGCGGCCAGGACCGCCCGCCAGAACGGCAGCACCGTGGCGTGCTCCGGGCTGTCCAGCGCGAGTTCCAGCCGGGACAGCCCGGCGTACGACGGGGACAGGCCGGCGTCCGCGACGAGCGCCGAGATCGTCCGGGCCAGCCGCAGGTCGCGGCCGGTCACCCCGCCCACGTCGTGCGACCACAGCCGCACGTCGACGTGGGTGTAGCGCAGGTCCAGGTCGGGATGGTGGTCGACCCGCTCGGCCTCCGCGCCGACGGCGGCCACCAGGGCCAGGCCGGCGGCGAAGTCGGGGGTACGGATGCGGGTGTGCAACGCGCCGAGCAGGAAGGTCCACCCGTCCAGCCCGGCGTCGGCGACCTGCTTCCCGGTCAGTGTGCCCATCCGGTCATCCTGACCTACCGCGCGCCGGCCGGCCACCCTCCACACAGGAGTATCGAGGGGCCCGGGCGGGTACGCCCCCCAGGTGCCCGCCAGGAGACCCTTCGTGTTCCTCGCCCGGTTCGGCCCGCCCGGCTCGTACGCGGTGAGCATGCTCGTCGCCACGCTCGTCTGGTTGCCGCTCAAGCTCTGGGAGGGGCGGCACGGCTCGCCGCTCCTCGCGATCGTCCGGGCCGGCCTGTTCGGGGTCGTCTGGGGAACGGTCTTCCCGTTCCTGCTGAGTTTCGTGGTGAAGCCGCGTAATCCGGCCGAGGCGGAGTGGACCGCCGGCTGGCGGCGGACCGCGACGGCGCTGCGCCGGGGCCAGCCGCCCGCCGACGAGGCGGAACGCGCGGCGGTCACCGACAACCTGCCTGCGGTACGCCGGGGGGCGCTGATCGGGCCGGCGGTCGGCATCCCACTGTTCGCCGCGCTGATCGGGGTCGCACTGCACGTCGGCCGGACGGCCAGCGCGCTCTGGTTCGCGGCCGTCCTGGCGGCGGTCCTGGTCGTCGCCGTGCTGACCGGCCGTCGGGAACGCCGGCTGCGAGCGCGGCTCGCCTCTGTCCAGGGCGGGTGAGCGGTGCCAGACTTGCCGCCATGGAGCAGCATCTCTACGAGCCCGTCCACGAAGAGTTCCGGGACCTGTGCCGCCGGTTCCTCGCCCGGGAGGCCGTGCCGCACCACGAGCGGTGGGAGGCCGACGGGATCGTCGACCGGCAGGTGTGGCGCGCCGCCGGCGCGGCCGGGCTGCTCGGGCTCGACGTCGACCCCGAGCACGGTGGCGGCGGTCAGCATGACTTCCGCTTCAACGCGGTGCTCGACGAGGAGATCGTCTCGGCCGGCTGCACCGGTCTGGGCTTCGGGCTGCACAACGACGTGGTGGCGCCGTACCTGACCGAGCTGACCACCGACGACCAGCGCAAGCGCTGGCTGCCGGGCTTCTGCTCCGGCGACCTGGTCACCGCCATCGCGATGAGCGAGCCGGGCGCGGGCAGCGACCTGGCCGGCATCCGGACCACCGCCGTCCGCGACGGCGACAGCCTGGTCCTCAACGGGCAGAAGACGTTCATCACCAACGGTGAGATGGCCGACCTGGTGGTCGTGGTGGCAAAGACCGCGCCGGACCAGGGCGCGCACGGGGTCAGCCTGGTCGTGGTGGAGAGCGGTACGCCGGGCTTCGGCCGGGGCCGCCGGCTGGCCAAGGTCGGGCTGAAGGCCAACGACACCGCCGAGCTGTTCTTCGACGACTGCCGGGTGCCGGCGGAGAACCTGATCGGCACCGAGAACCATGGCTTCTACCATCTGATGGCCAACCTGCCCCGGGAGCGGCTGAGCATCGCCGTGGCCGCGGTGGCGGCCTGCGAGAAGCTGCTCGCGCTGACCATCGAGTACGCCCGCTCCCGCGAGGCGTTCGGCCGCCCGATCGGCCGGTTCCAGCACAACCGGTTCCTCCTCGCCGAGCTGGACACCGAGATCACCATCGCGCGGACCTTCGTGAACCACTGCGTCACCGAGTTCAACGCGGGCCGCCTGTCGGTGACCGACGCGGCCAAGGCCAAGTGGTGGACCACCGAGCTGCAGACGAAGGTCGCCGACCGGTGCGTGCAGCTGCACGGCGGCTACGGCTTCATGGCGGAGTACCCGGTGGCGAAGGCCTGGCTGGACAGCCGGGTGCAGACCATCTACGGCGGCACCACCGAGATCATGAAGGAGATCATCGGCCGCGGCCTCGGCCTGTAGCGAAACCGGGTGCCGGCCGACCGGCCCGGTGCGGGAGGATGGGGCCCCGTCACCTCCAGGAGCGTCCGCCATGGCCACCGACCTGACCGCGCCGGCCCCGCCCCGGCCCGACGTCGCCGGCATCCAGCGGCGCACCCTGCGCCTGCTCTTCCTCACCCAGGTCATCGGCGGCACCGGCGTCGCCATCGGCGTCTCCGTCGGCGCGCTGCTCGCCGCCCGGGTCGCCGGCACCGCCCTGGCCGGGGTGGCGCAGAGCGCCGCGGTGGTCGGGGCCGCGCTGCTCGCCGTGCCGGTCACCCGGCTCATGACGGCCCGTGGACGCCGGCCCGGCCTGGTCACCGCGTACCTGGTCGGCGCCGTCGGCGGCGTGCTGGTGGTGGTCGCGACCGCGACCCGCCTGGTGCCGCTGCTCTTCGTCGGCATGCTGCTGTTCGGCGGGGGCACCGCGGCCAACCTCCAGGCCCGCTACACGGCGGTCGACCTGGCCGAGCCGGAGCGGCGGGGCCGCCAGCTCTCGCTCGTCGTCTGGGCCACCACCATCGGCTCGGTGGCCGCCCCGAACTTCGCCGCGCTCGCCGACGACACCACCCACCGCTGGGGGCTGCCGACGCTGGCCGGCCCCTTCGCCTTCAGCGCCGTCGCGTTCACGCTGGCGGCCGTCGTACTGCTGGTCCTGCTCCGGCCGGACCCGCTGCTCACCGCGCGCCGGCTGGCGGCGCCCGAGGCCGGCGCCGCCCCGGCGGCCACCCG
>NZ_CADEAU010000432.1 GCF_902825405.1 Micromonospora maritima
AGCACCTCGGCGGCGGCGTGCGGGCCGCCCGGCACGGCCACCCAGCGGGCGGTACGGCCGGCCACCTCGTCGGCGGGCCCGGCGAAGCGGGCGAACGGCGGACCGCAGATCTCGGCCAGCTTCCGGGTGATGTCGAGGGCTCCGGGTCGGTCGGTGGAACGCGCAGCAGCCGCCATGGCGGTCATCGTACACATGTTCGAAAGACCTGGTGGCGGATCGGTGCGGCGCACGCGCCCGACGGTGGCCGCCGACCGGTAACGTGGCGCCGTGACCACGACCCCACCACCTGTCGCCAAGCGCGTTCCGGCCGAGCGGACCCACCACGGCGACACGGTCGTCGACGAGTACGCGTGGCTCGCCACCAAGGACGACCCGGACACGATCGCCTACCTGGACGCCGAGAACGCCCACACCGAGTCGCGCACCGCGCACCTGGCCGGGCTGCGCGCGGAGCTGTTCGAGGAGACCCGCCGACGCACGCAGGAGACCGACCTGTCGGTGCCGACCCGCAAGGACGGCCACTGGTACTACACCCGCACCGTGGAGGGGCAGCAGTACGGCGTGCACTGCCGGCGGGCGGTCCGCCCGGACGAGACCGTGCCCCCGGTCAGCGCGGACGGCGCCCCGCTCGACGGTGAGGAGGTGCTGCTCGACGGCAACCAGCTCGCCGAGGGGCACGACTTCTTCTCGCTGGGCGCGTTCGACGTGAGCCCGGACGGCCGCTGGCTTGCCTACTCCACCGACTTCTCCGGCGACGAGCGGTTCACGCTGCGGATCAAGGATCTGACCACCGGCGAGGTGCGGCCGGACGAGATCCCGGACACGTTCTACGGCACGGCGTGGTCCGCCGACGCCTCCACGCTGTTCTACGTGACGGTGGACGACGCGTGGCGGCCGAACCGGGTGTGGCGGCACACGGTGGGCACCCCGTCGAGCGAGGACGTGGTGGTCCACCAGGAGGACGACGAGCGGTTCTGGGTGGGCGTCGAGCTGACCCGGTCCGAGCGCTTCGTGGTCATCGACATCCACAGCAAGATCACCAGTGAGGTCCGGGTGATCCCGGCGGCGAACCCGACAGGTGAGCCGGCGGTCGTGGCCCCGCGCCGGCAGGGCGTCGAGTACGCGGTGGAGCACCACGGCCACCGCTTCCTGATCCTGCACAACGACGGCGCGGAGGACTTCGCGTTGGCGTACACCTCGGCGGACGCGCCCGGCGAGTGGACACCGCTGATCCCGCACACCCCGGGCACCCGGCTGGAGGCGGTCGACGCGTTCGAGAACCATCTCGTGGTCTCGCTGCGCGCCAACGGGCTGACCGGGCTGCGGGTGCTGCCGGTCGGCAGCGACGACAGCTGGGACATCGACTTCCCCGAGCCGATCTACAGCGTCGGGCTGGACGCGAACCCGGAGTACCGCACGGGCACGGTGCGGCTGCGCTACACCTCGCTGGTCACCCCCGACTCGGTCTACGACTACGACCTGGTCACCCGGGAGCTGACACTGCGCCGGCAGAAGCCGGTGCGGCCCGGACCGGACGGGCGGGCGTACGACCCGGCCGACTACGAGCAGCACCGGGACTGGGCGCTGGCCGACGACGGCACCCGCGTGCCGATCTCGCTGGTCTGCCGCCGGGGCACGCCGCGCGACGGCTCCGCGCCCGCGGTCATCTACGGCTACGGCTCGTACGAGGCGAGCATGGACCCGTGGTTCTCGATCGCCCGGCTGAGCCTGCTCGACCGGGGCGTCATCTTCGCGGTCGCACACATCCGGGGCGGCGGCGAGCTGGGCCGGCGCTGGTACGACGAGGGCAAGCTGCTGGCCAAGAAGAACACGTTCACCGACTTCGTGGCCTGCGCCCGGCACCTGGTCAAGGCCGGCTGGACGGCGAGCGACCGGCTGGTGGCCCGGGGCGCCTCGGCCGGTGGCCTGCTGATGGGTGCGGTGGCGAACCTCGCCCCGGACGCGTTCGCCGGAATCGTCGCGCAGGTGCCGTTCGTGGACGCGCTCACCTCGATCCTCGACCCGTCGCTGCCGCTGACGGTGACCGAGTGGGAGGAGTGGGGCAACCCGCTGGACGACCCCGAGGTCTACGCGTACATGAAGTCGTACACCCCGTACGAGAACGTGGCCCCGGCCGACTACCCGGCGATCCTGGCGGTGACCAGCCTCAACGACACCCGGGTGCTCTACCACGAGCCGGCCAAGTGGATCGCCCGGCTGCGCGCGCTGGCGCCGCAGGGCGACTACCTGCTGAAGACCGAGATGGGCGCGGGCCACGGCGGGCCGAGCGGCCGGTACGACGCCTGGCGCGAGGAGGCGTTCGTCAACGCCTGGACCCTCGACCGCCTCGGCCGCGCCTGAACCTCGATGTAAGGAAGGGCCCCTTGTTAACAGCCGCCTGTTAACAAGGGGCCCTTCCTCTACCGGAGACGTTAAGAAGGGGCCCTTCCTTACACCGCAAGCGCGGCGGCCAGCACCGCTGGGTCGGCGTTGCCGCCGGTGATCACCGCGACCGTACGCCCGGTCGGCAGCTCGTCGCGGTGGAACAGCCGGGCGGCGAGCGCGACCGCCCCGCTCGGCTCGGCCACCAGGCGCGCGTCCCGCAGCACCCGTCCGGTCGCCGCCATGATCTCGTCCTCGGTCACCGTGACGATGCCGTCGAGCCGCTCGCGCAGGTGCGCCAGCGTCAACGCGGACAGGTTGGTCCGCAGCCCGTCGGCGCAGGTCCGGTAGGTGCGGTCGACGTCCCAGACGACCACCTCGCCGGCGGCGAGCGACTCCACGGCGTCGGCGGCCAGCGCCGGTTCCACCCCGATCACGGCGGCCGACGGGCGCAGCGCCTTGACCGCCGTGGCGACGCCCGAGCCGAGGCCGCCGCCGCCCACCGGCACCAGCACCACGTCGACGTCGGGCAGGTCGGCGACGATCTCCAGCCCGATGGTGCCCTGTCCGGCGATGACCGCCGGGTGGTCGAACGGCGGCACGAGCGCCGCCCCGGTCTCCGCCGCGATCCGCTCCGCCTCGGCGAGCCGGCGGGCCTTCGGCACCGTCCGTACGTCGGCGCCGAGCGCCCGCATCCGGGTCACCTTGACCTCCGGGGCACCGTCGGGCACCACCACGACGCAGGGCACCCCGAATGCGCGGGCCGCGTACGCCAGCGCCTGCCCGTGGTTGCCGGAGGAGTGGGTGACCACGCCCCGGGACCGGACGTCCGGATCGAGCCGGGCCACCGCGTGGGTGGCGCCCCGCAGCTTGAACGAGCCGACCGGTTGCAGGTTCTCCGGCTTGAGCCACAGCTCGTCGTCCCAGGGCGCGGGCACCAGCGGGGTCCGCACCACGGTGCCCGCCACGTCGTCGGCGGCGGCCCGGACGTCAGCGATCGAGATCAGTTCCATCGCACCATCCTGCCCCGCACCTAGACTGCCGGGATGACCGACGAGGATCAGCAGGCGGCGCGACGCGGGCCGACCTGGCTGATCGTCGTGGCGGTCGTGGCCGCGCTGGCGGTCTGCTGCTGCTCGGGCGTGATCGGGCTGGCCGTGGCCGGATCGGCCGGGCTGCTCGGCCGTTGACCGGCCGTCGTCCTAGGTGGTGCGCAACTCCTCCACCGAGGTGCTGGCGCGCAGGAACAGCAGGCCGGCCGCGACGGTGACCAGCACCGCCGCCAGCCCACCCGCCGCGAGCCAGGCCAACTGGTCCCACGGGACCTCCGGCCGGACGACCACCTCCGGCACCCATTCGGTACGGGTGTAGCGGGCGCTGGTGGCCGGATCGTTGCACAGGTCGGGACCGGCGTCGCAGACCGTGGTCCGGTAGCCGCCGCCGCTCGGGTCGGGGAGCAGTCCCCGGGCCAGCAGGTATCCGACGGTCAGCGCGAGCCCGACCGCCGGCACGGCCGGGGCGAGCGACGCCCAGAGCAGCGCCCGGCCGATGACGGCGCGCGGCACGCCGGTGGCCACCTGGGCCGCGTACGCCCGGCGCCGGCTGGTGATGCCCTCGACCACGGCGACGAGCAGTCCACCGCCGGCGATCGCCATCGCCACCGCGATCCCCAGGTCGACCAGGCCCATCGCGTTGAGGTAGAAGTCCGGGTCGGACAGTCCCGCGCCGGTGCGGCGGGTCAGCTCGGCCTGGGCCAGGAAGTCGGCGCGGACCCCGGCGGCCCCGGCGCCGACGATCAACGCGGCGAGCAGGGCGGCGAAGGTGCGGCTGCCGGCCCACGGGTCGGCGGTGAGCCGGCGCGCCGCGAGCAGCGCGGCGGCGCTGCGGCCGTACCGGTGCAGCACCCGCCCGGTCCGGTGCGAGATCCACCCGGTGCCGGCGACGACCCCGACCATGGCGGCCAGCCCGCCGACCATCAGCATCAGCGGCGCCACCCAGTCGGGCTCGACGACGTCGCGCCGCTCGTACCAGAGCAGGACCGGGCGGATCGCCGCGAACGTGGCCAGCGCGGCCAGGATGAGCACGCCGGGCCACGGCCAGGGCGCCCGGGTGCGGACCCGGCGCACGACGCCGAACGGGGTGGTGGTGACGCGCCGCAGCAGCAGCGCGCTCGCCAGCGCGGCGACCAGCG
>NZ_CADEAU010000433.1 GCF_902825405.1 Micromonospora maritima
CACGACGCTCTTCCGATCTGGTCGGGCCGGACGACCCGGACGGCGTCCTGCTGTGCGACGCGGACCTGGCGGTGCTGGCCGCCCCGCCGGACGGCTACGACCGCTACGCCGCCGCGATCCGCCGGGAGTACGCGCACGTCCCCGAGCCCGACTTCCGGGCCGGCCGGGCGGCCGTGCTGCGGCGGCTGCTCGCCCTGCCGGCGCTCTACCGCCTACCCGAGGCGCACGCCCGCTGGGAGGACGCCGCCCGCACCAACCTGGCCCGGGAGCTGGCGCGCCTCGGCTGAGGCGCGGGGCTTCGGGCGGCGCAGGTCGGCGGCGCGCAGCAGGCGGACGACCTCCCGCGAGGGGATCACCGTCGCACCCAGCCAGACCGCCGCCCGGAACCGCTCGGCGGGCAGGTCGTAGTGGTCCCGGTCGAAGCCGCGCCGGGGCGCGCCGAGCATCTCGGCGAACGCGTGCAGCTCCGCGTACGAGACGTCGCTGATCAGGTGTGACCAGAGCCGGCCGCGCCAGGGCACGGCGGGCGGGTCCAGGTAGAGCACGGCGACCAACGGTACGCGTAGCCTTCCCGGCATGGCCGCCCATCCCCTCCTCGACGACCTGCGGGCCGCGCTCGGCGACGCCGCCGTGCTGACCGATCCCGACCTGCTGGCCGGGCACGAGCGCGACGAGGCGGACCTGTGCGCCTCGGGCACCCCGTTGGCGGTGGTCCGGCCGCGGGACACCGAGGGCGTGGTGGCGGCGGTCCGCGCGGCCGGGCGGCACGGCGTACCGGTGGTGCCGCAGGGGGCGCGGACCGGGCTGGCCGGTGCGGCGAACGCGGTGTCCGGCGCGCTGGTGCTGAGCACCACGGCGATGGACCGGATCCGGGAGATCGACCCGGTCGGCCGGTTCGCCGTGGTGCAACCGGGCGTGGTCAACGCGGCGCTGGCCGGGGCGGTGCGGGAGCAGGGTCTCTGGTACCCGCCGGACCCGGGCTCGTGGGAGTCGTCGACCATCGGCGGCAACGTGGCCACCAACGCGGGCGGCATGTGCTGCGTGAAGTACGGCGTGACGACCGAGTACGTGCTCGGCCTGGAGGTGGTGCTGGCCTCCGGCGAGGTGCTGCGCACCGGCCGCCGCACCGCCAAGGGCGTCGCCGGGTACGACCTGACCCGGCTCTTCGTCGGCTCGGAGGGCACACTCGGTGTGATCACCGAGGTGACGGTGGCGCTGCGCCCGGCGCCGGAGGAGTCGCTGACCCTGGTCGCGGTCTTCCCGACCACGGCGGCGGCCGGTGGCGCGGTGGCCGGGATCGCCCGGCACGGCCTCACGCCGAGCCTGCTGGAACTGTTGGACCGGACCCACCTGCGGGCGATCGAGGCGTACCGGCCGATGGGTCTGCGCACCGACGCGGAGGCGCTGCTGCTGGCGGCGGTGGACACCGGCGCGCGGGCCGCCGACGACCTGGCCCGGATCACCGAGGTCTGCACCGCGGCCGGCGCCGACGAGGTCTGGGCGGCCACCGACGCGACCGAGGCGGCGGCCCTGCTCCAGGCCCGGCGGCTGGCCCACCCGGCGATGGAGCGGTTCGCCGCGGAGACGTTCCCCGGCGGCAACGGTGGCCTGGTCATCGACGACGTGGCGGTGCCGCGCGGCCGGCTGGCCGAACTGCTGGACGGGGTGGCCCGGATCGCCGAGGTGTGCGACGTGCCGATCGGCGTGGTCGGTCACGCCGGGGACGGCAACATGCACCCGAACATCGTGGTCGACCGGGCCGACCCGGCGAGCCTGGACCGGGGGCGGCGGGCCTTCGACGAGATCATGCGGCTCGGGTTGGAGCTGGGCGGCACCTGCACCGGGGAGCACGGTGTCGGGCTGCTGAAGCGGGACTGGCTGGCCCGGGAGATCGGCCCGGTGGGCGTCCGGGTGCACCAGGCGATCAAGGCGGCGCTGGACCCGGCCGGGCTGCTCAACCCGGGCAAGGTGATCTGAGTCAGCCCTTGTCCTCGGCCGGGGTCGCCTGGGTGAGCAGCAGCAGCACGTCGTAGGCGACGGTGGGCTTCGGCTCGCCCGGACAGTCCTGGATGGTCACGGTCAGGCCGGGCGGGACGAGCAGTGTCGAGGTCAGCACGCCGATGCAGCCCTGCTTGTACTGCCGCGCCTGGTCGGTCTCACCGTCCAACGCCGGGTCGGTGAGCATCTGCTGCAACCGCTGCGTCTGCTCGGGGTTGAGCGTGCCCGTCGCGTCGACGCCGTCCCCGGCGCAGTCGCGGCACTGCCACCTGCCGGTCGGGTCCACGTCGAGCGTGCGGACCGGCCCGTCCGCACCCAGCCGCTGCACCAGGGAGACCCGCTTCCCGACCGGGGTCGGCGCGGACGAGCCCTGCTGACCGGGTGTGGTCGCCCCCTCCGCCCGGCCGAAGAGTGTGCAGCCGGTCAGGGTGGTCGACAGCAGGATGCCGGCGGACAGGGCGGCGACGCGCGACCAGGATGGACGAACCACGCGGGAAACCTACACTTCCGTAGGTAGCGCGCACCACCGGCCGAGCGGCCGGTAGGGGTTCCGGTTCCTCAGCGCGGCGAGGTGGGCAGCTCGGTCCCCCGGTCGGCGGCGAAACCGCGCACGTCCGGCGCGCCGAGCCGCGCCGCGTCGGCCGCGATGTCGTCCGGCATGAGCTGCGACTCCCGCTCCGCCTCGACCCGCGCCCGGTAGTGGGCGACCTCCCGGGCCCGGGTCGCCGCGTCCCAGCCGAGCACCGCGCCCATCAACTCCGCGGCGTGTTCGGCCGACTCCAGGCCGCGATGGCTGGTCTCGATGGAGATCCGGGTACGCCGGGTGAGGACGTCCTCCACGTGCAGCGCGCCCTCGGCGCGGGCCGCGTACGTCACCTCGGCGGCCAGGTATTCCGGCGCGCCGGCCAGCGGCGAGCCGAGCAGCGGGTCGGCGTCGACCAGGGCGAGCAGGTCCAGGGTGAGGTTGCCGTAGCGCTCCAGCAGGTGCTCGACCACGCCGACCGCCACCCCGTGCCGGCGGGCCAGGTCGGCCCGGTCGCGCCACAGGGCCGCGTACCCGTCGGCGCCGAGCAGCGGCAGGTCGGCGGTGCGCGACGGCCGGGTCTGCCCGAGCCGGTGCATGGCCCGGTCGACCACGTCGGCGGCCATCACCCGGTAGGTCGTGTACTTGCCGCCGGCCACCAGCAGCAGGCCCAGCATCGGCTCCACCACGGCGTGCTCGCGGGAGAGCTTGGAGGTGGAGTCCGCCTCGCCGGCCAGCAGCGGTCGCAGACCGGCGTAGACGCCCTCGATGTCGGCGGTGGTCAACGGCCGGTCCAGCACGGTGTTGACCTGCGACAGCAGGTAGTCGATGTCGCTCGCGGTGGCGGCCGGGTGGGACCTGTCGAGCTGCCAGTCGGTGTCGGTGGTGCCGATGATCCAGTGGCCGCCCCACGGGATGACGAACAGCACGCTCGTCGCGGTACGCAGGATCAGCCCGGTCTCGCCGACGATGGCCGAGCGGGGCACCACCAGGTGCACGCCCTTGGAGGCCCGGACCCGCAGCTTGGGGCGGAGCCCGACGTCGTTGAGCATCCGCGACATGTCGTCGCTCCACACGCCGGTCGCGGCGATCACGGTGCGGGCGCGTACCTCGAACTCGGCGTCCGGCGAACCGGGCGGCGCCTCCAGGTCGCGCACCCGGACACCGGTCACCTCGCGGGCCTGGCGGATCAGGCCGACCGCCCGGGCGCTGGTGACCACGGTCGCGCCGAGGCTGGCCGCGGTGCGGGCCAGCGTCACCACGAGGCGGGCGTCGTCGACCTGACCGTCGTAGTAGCGGATCGCGCCGGCCAGCGTGTCCGGTCGGAGGCTGGGGAAGATCCGCCGGGCGCCCTCGCGGGTCAGGTGCCGGTGCAGCGGCATCCCCCGGCCGCCGCCGAACACTCCGGCGAACGCGTCGTACGCGGCCACGCCGAGCCCGTAGTAGGAACGGCGGAAGATCCGTCGGGGCAGGTCGCGCGCGCCGCCCTCGGCCGGCAGCGGGACCAGGATCGGCACCGGGCGGACCAGGTGCGGGGCGAGCCGGGTGGCCAGCAGCCCGCGTTCGGTGAGCGCCTCGTGGACCAGGTGGAACTCCAGCTGTTCCAGGTAGCGCAGACCACCGTGGATGAGCTTGCTGGACCGGCTGGAGGTGCCGGCGGCATGGTCGCGCGCCTCGACCAGGGCGACCTTCAGCCCTCGGGACGCGGCGTCCAGCGCGGCGCCCGCACCGGTGACGCCACCGCCGATGACCAGCACGTCGAACCGCTCGGCGCGGAGCCGGCGCAGGTCGTCGGCGCGGCGCTCGGCGGAGAGCTGACCGGCCACGGATCGGGACACGTTGGGGTCGCGCACCCGTCCACGGTAACCGTCCCCGCGCCACCGCGACACGTCCCGGCCGTACCGTGATGACCATGCTCACCGGCCCGCCCGCTGTTCCCCTGTCCCCGCCGCCGCCCCGGACGCGCCGAGCATCTACGACATCCCGAAGGTGCTGCACCGCGAGGGCCTCGACGCGTACGTGGTGCGCCGGCTCGGCCTGTCGTTCC
>NZ_CADEAU010000434.1 GCF_902825405.1 Micromonospora maritima
GCCGGTGCGGCGGCAGGTCCGGAACCGGCCCCGGAGGGGCGGACCGGGGCACCCGGCCCGCCGCCGTCACCACCACCGCCGCCGCCACCGCCACCGGCGCCCCGGGTGGAGTTGAGCAGCATGGCGCCGGTGGCGATGGTCCCGGAGGCCGCCATGCCCCCGCCGCCACCGCCGCCCATGGCGATCTGGCTGGTGGCCGGCGCCAGCAGCTTCAGCAGCGCCGGCATCGCCACGATGCCCATGCACATCAGCACGATGCCGGTCAGCACGGTGGTGAGGTCCTCGCCGTCACCGATCATCCAGAACGCGGCCGCGTACACGGTGGCGGCGGCCGGCTTGTAGAGCAGTGCCGCCATCAGCCAGCTCAGGTAGCGCGCCAGCACGGCGCGACCGGTGCCGGTCATGGCCGCCGCCGCGGCCAGCGGCATCAGTCCGCTCAGCAGCACCTTGATCGCCGCGATGCCGATGCTCAGCAGGATCTGCGTGAACGAGATGAGCAGCAGCATGAACGAGACGGTGATCAGCGCGATCGAGGTGAGGCCGTTGAAGGCGGCCGCGCCGGCCACGGGCGCGAACATCAACAGGCGCTCGCCGAGGTCGCCACCGGTCGACGCGTCCACGATCCACTTGGAGTAGCCGTCACCGAACTCGCTGAGCAGCGCGACGGTCGGCACCCCCGCGGCGCTGATCAGCGTCAGTTGCACGAGGCCACGCCCGGCGTCGGTGGCGGCCTTGGCGTTGCGCTCCCACACGATCCGCCCGGCCGCGACGAGAAGTGAGAAGACCGCGACCGCTCCGGTGATCCAGTAGGTGTACTCGCGCAGCCGGTCGACCGATCCCCCGGTGAGGACCGGGGACGGCACCGCGATCCAGCCGGCGATGAGCGTCTTCAGGGCCCAGGCCGCGGTGTCGCCCATGGCCTTCGCGAGACCGTCGAGCATGGACTCCGCGACGTTCCCGGCGACCGAGTTGGCGACGCCGCCGACGAAGTCTCCGACGCTGCAGTCCGGCTGGGTGATCGGATTGCACATCAGCGGGCCCCCCATTCCACGACGCCGCGCAGGTCGGTCACGGTGCGGCTCAGCGACGTCCAGGCGCCGCCGGGCGGCGCGACCATCTTCCAGTCGTCGTCACGCCACTGGAGCGTGGTGGTGACGACGAACCAGCGTGCGGTGGTGCCGTTGACCGCCCGGTAGACCAGACCGATCACCGCGGTGTCCGGGGTGTAGCTCTGGTAGAGGTAGCCCGCCAACGGTGCGAGATCACCCGGTTGCGCCGGCTGCTCCGGCTCCGCCTCGAGCGCCGCCTGGAGCCGGTCCCGGTCGGGGCTCGGCAGGAACTGCCGGGTCAGGGTCGGCTGCCACGACGCCCGGCCGGCGGCGGCGCCCACGCGGCTGGTCAGCTGCGCGGCGGCGACGAGCGCGCCCTCCGGCGTGTGGGCGAAGCCCGTGGCCTGGGCGTCGCTGTGGTCCCGGGGCCCGGCCCGATCGCTGAACGGCAGCGCGGTGCCCCGGACGACCTGCCAGGTGACGCCGGCCGGTGCGGTCGTCGGAACGGCGGTGGGCAGTTCCCCGGTCGTCTGCGGCTGCGCCGCCGGCGTCCCACTGACGGCGCCCACCGGGGGCGTCTCGGGGCCGGGCCCGTCGTCGTCACCGGACCGCACGGCGACGACGACACCGAGTGCGACGATCACCAGCAACAACGCCGCGGCCAGCACGAAGCCCGGCCGGGTCCACGGCGACGGCTCCTCCACGTAGTCGGCCTGGTAGTTCCTCGAACGCATGGCGGTCCTCCCCCCGTGATCGCCGGGCTCAGGTCAGTGCGTCGACCAGCTGCGGCCCCACTCCGAGCAGCACGCAGCCGGCCAGCCACCAGCCCAGCGCCGAGGTGTTGGTGTCGTCACCGCGGCGGTGGGCGATCGCCATCTTGGCGCCGATGAACATGGCGCCGCCGACGGCGACGGCCGTGACGATCCACTTCACCCAACCGAGGATCGTCAGGATCTTGTCCGATCCGGGGGGCGCGATGTTGCCCGGGTCCGGAGCGGCGATGACATCGGTCGCAACGCCCTGCACGCTGGTGAATGCGGCGTGCAGATGCAGCAACATCGACATTGGTAATTCTCCTAGGTCGAGACGACTTCGACAACGGAATCGCGGAGCGCGGCGATGTCGGGAGGGGGAACGCCCAGATCGGTGGGTAGGTCGGCGGCCAGCAGAACCTCTTGCCAACCGACGCGCCAGACGTTCGGCACCCATCCGCCCAGCAGTTGCAGGCGCTCGTTGACGATCCTCGGCGGTCGTTTCGGCGACGCGGCGACCGCCACGACCCCCTGCACCCGGACGTGCGCCGGGACGGCCCGCCGACGCCACTGCTCCACCGCGCCGGTCGCCGCCAGCGTGCCCGCGGCACTGGCCCGGCAGACCAGGACGACGTTGATCATCGGGGCGTTCTGCGGCAGCAGCGGCCAGACCGACCCGTAGTCGTAGCCGATCCCGGTCAGCGCCGCCAGCGTGCTGGCGCCGCTGCCGCCGTGACAGCCGACCCACCACACCGGAGGCCATCCGCCGGCGAGAGCCTGCGGCGGCACCGGCACCGCGGAGAGAGCCGGCAGTGCGTCGTGCCGCGCACGAATGGGCGCATTGACCGAAGGCACGTCAAAATCCGCCCTGCACTCGACCGTACATGTAACTTTCCCCCGTACCTGACTTGCCCCGCGGCGAACAGTAGCACCCGGTTGCACACCGATCGATATTGTGATTCCACATCGGGACGTGCGGAGCCGCGCCCTGACCGGCCGGTCCATGATGGACCCGAGACGAATGGTCGACACGGGGGTAGAACGGTCATGCGCAATGAAATAGGGAGACGGGCACTGGTGTCGGCGATCGCGATGCCGATGCTGCTCGCGACCCTGTCCGGCTGCTTCCGCTCCGGGGACCCCGACGACGCGGCACCGCGGAACGCCGGCCCCGCACCGACCGTCGGCGGCGCGGTCACCGGCGTGCCGACGCCGGAGGCCTTCGGTCGTGACGACGAGGACGACGACGGACCCGCCGCCCCCGTCACCGGGGCGGCACCCGCGGCGGCCGCCTTCGCCACCGCCTGGGCCCGGCCGCAGCTCGACGCGGCGAGCTGGCTGAAGGGCGTCACGCCGCTGTGCATCCCGCGGTTCGCCACGCAGCTGCGCACCGTCGATCCGGCCAACCTGCCGGCGTCGCGCGTCACCGGTCGCCCCCGGGCGACCTACCCCGTCCGGGACGGCGGCGGGCAGTTCGCGGTCCCCACCGACCGCGGGACGCTGCTGGTCAGCGTCGCCGACGTCGAGGGCCGCTGGCTGGTCACCGGCAACGACTTCGTACGGGCCGGGCGATGACCGACCGGAAGACGTCAGGTCTGGTGGCCGCCTTCGTCGCGATCACCCTGGTGCTGGCCGGGTGCGTGGTCGGGCTGCCGCTGTTCCTGATGGCGGGCTCGGTCAGCGCCTCACCGTGCGGCACGCTACCCGCGCCCGGGCCCTCCGGCGGCGGCGCGGCCACCACCGAGTGGGACCAGAGCCAGGTCGCCAACGCCGCGATCATCGTCGCGGTCGGCCAGGAGATGCAGGTGCCGGCGCGCGGGCTGGTGATCGCCCTGGCCACCGCCATGCAGGAGTCGACGCTGCGCAACCTCGACTACGGCGACCGTGACTCCGTGGGCCTCTTCCAGCAGCGTCCCAGTCAGGGCTGGGGAACCGTGGCCCAGCTGACCGATCCCCGCTACGCCGCCGGCAAGTTCTACACCGCGCTGCTCAAGGTCGAGGGCTGGCAGGGCATGCGGCTCACCGACGCCGCCCAGGCCGTGCAGCGCTCCGGCCTGCCCGAGGCCTACCAGAAGTGGGAGGACGACGCCTACGCGCTGGCCGCCGTCGTCCTGAACGTGGCCAGCGTCGACGAACTGGGCGGCGGGCCGCCCGGAGCGCCCTGCGGTCCCGGTGCCTTCGAGCCCGTCCCGGTCGGCCCGGGCGGCTGGGTGCAGCCGGTACGCGCCGGCATCGTCGCGCCGTGGGGCCAGGACCGCGGCGACCACAAGCATGCCGGCGTCGACCTGGGCGCGCCGAAGCTCACGCCCATCCGGGCCGTGGCCGCCGGTGTGGTGTCGACAAGCACGTGCAACGCCCCGGCCTGGCACGGCTGCGACACCGACGGGTATCCCGGCCTCGGCGGGTGCGGCTGGTACGTCGACGTCCGCCACGACGGCGACATCGCCACCCGCTACTGCCACATGATCCAACAGCCGTTCGTCCGCGTCGGGCAGAAGGTCGCCGCCGGTGAGGTCCTCGGCCTCAGCGGCAGTTCCGGAAACTCCTCCGGCCCGCACCTGCACTTCGAGGTGCACCGCGGGGTCGCCCCCGGGCAGAGCCTGAGCTTCGGCAACTCCGTCGACCCGGTCGCCTTCATGGCGGGCGTCGGGGCGCCGCTGGGCGGCTGACCGGCGGCGCAGCCGGTCCAGCAGCTCGGCCGACGACCCACCGCCGCGCCGGCGCGCCTCAGCGGACGGCCTGGTGCGGCG
>NZ_CADEAU010000435.1 GCF_902825405.1 Micromonospora maritima
GCTGGCGGCTGGCGGCTGGCGGCTGGCGGCTGGCGGCTGGCGGCTGGCGGCTGGCGGCTGGCGGCTGGCGGCTGGCGGCTGGCGAGATCTTGGTAGCGAAGGGCCCCTAGGGGGGCCTTTTCGTACCAAGATCTCCGCGCTTCCCGAGAAGCAGGACACGCTTCTCGAAGTTCGGGACCCCTTCCGGCCCAAGCGGCAATCTCGGGCAGGCCGAGCGGCGAGTGGAACGCCATGGGTGTCGAAAGCGCGCGGAGACACCCGTGGCGTTCCACCGAGCGGCGATTCGGCACGCACCGCCCGAGGGCGGTCGATGCGGCTGCCGTCGTGCTGGCCGGCATGACGGGCGTTCACCAGTGACGTCACGCCGGTGGCGGTCACGCCAGAGGCGTTCGCCTCGACGGTCGCGAGCGAGCAGGACGGCAGCCAAGGCGGGTGGTGGCAGCCGTGACGGGGTGGCGTCGAGGAAGGCGGGTGCCACCGACAGCGCCACTTCCTCCATCGGGCCAGACCGCACCGCCGGCCCGCGCCCGGCAGGTGCCCGCCACGGGGCAACCGCCGAGACTGATGACCATCGCGGCGAACGGCCACCGTGGCGAACCGCCATCGTGGCGAACCGCCACCGTGGCGGCCTACCCGACCCGAGCAGCCGACCCCCGCCCCATTCGCCGGAGATGCCGCCGAGGCGGACAGAACGGCACGCACCGTGGTCGGCCGGATCCGCGTGGCTACCGCCGGGCGCACAGCCGGCGTGGCGTCCGCCGCGTCGCGTGGCAACCTGTCGCATCCCTCGGGCAGGATGCACGACGTGCACCGCCAACGGTACGACCAGCCGACCGGAGACCGCCGATGACCGACGACCAGCTCGACGGGCCCGGCGAGGGTGTCGGCCGGGTGCTCGGCACCGCCGACGCCACCCCGCTCACCTTCTGGACGGCCGTCGCCCCCGGCAGCTACCTGCAACTCGACGACGTGGTGGTGACCCGCCGCGAGCTGCCCGACCGCGAGCCGGTGACCATCGCCGGGGTGGTGACCCAGGTGCGGGCCCGGCACGAGGGGGCGCAGTTCGACTCCGACGTCTTCGCGATCGCCGACGGCACGCTGCCGGCCCAGGTGCAGGAGGCGGCCGAGGTCACCACCACCCGGGTCGACCCGGAGTTCTACGTCCCGCCCACCCCGGGCGCGGTGGTGCACCGGGCCGAGGGTGACGCCCGGGCCCGGGCGCTGCACTTCGACCGGATGGAGCGGCGGATCCCGATGGGGATGGGCCGCGACGGCGTGCCGGTCTACCTCAACGCCGACTTCCTCGACGGCACCCGGGGCGCGCACGTCTCGATTTCCGGCATCTCCGGCGTCGCCACCAAGACCAGCTTCGCCACGTTCCTGCTCTACTCGGTGTTCCGCTCCGGGGTGCTGGGCGGCGACGCGGTCAACGCCAAGGCGCTGATCTTCAACGTCAAGGGCGAGGACCTGCTCTTCCTCGACCATCCGAACAGCCGGCTCGACGACCCCACCCGAGCGGCGTACGCGAAGCTCGGCCTCGACGCCGGCGCGTTCCCCGACGTGCGGGTCTACGCGCCGCCCCGGGTCGGCGACTCGTCCGGCACGCCGGACGTGAGCAGCCGGCTCACCGGCGTGGACAGCTTCTACTGGACGCTCAGCGAGTTCTGCGCCGACCGGCTGCTGCCCTACGTGTTCGCCGACGCCGACGACGAGCGCCAGCAGTACACGATGGTGGTCCACTCGGTCGCCGCGCACCTGGCCCGCTACGCCCAGCCGGCCGACGGCGGGGTCAGCATCGACGGGGTACGGCTCGGCTCGTACGCGGATCTGGTCGACCACGTGGTCGAGCAGCTCAACGACGACGAGACACGCGGCGAGTGGGCCGGCAGCGCGGTCGGGCTGGGCACCGTGAACGCGTTCGCGCGGCGGCTCATCGGCAGCAAGAAGGACCTGGGCCGGCTGATCCGGGGCGACCTGGCGACCCGCCGCCCGCACTCGATCAACACCGCGGAGAGCGCCCAGGTCACCGTGGTCGACCTGCACAACCTGCCGGACCGCGCGCAGCGCTTCGTGGTCGGCGTGACGCTCAAGAGCGAGTTCGAGCGCAAGGAGAAGGCCGGCACCGCCAAGCCGTTGCTGTTCGTCGTGCTCGACGAGCTGAACAAGTACGCGCCGCGCGAGGGCTCGTCGCCGATCAAGGAGGTGCTGCTCGACATCGCCGAGCGGGGCCGCTCGCTGGGCGTGATCCTGGTCGGCGCGCAGCAGACCGCCAGCGAGGTCGAGCGGCGGATCGTCACCAACTCGGCGATCCGGGTGGTCGGCCGGCTCGACCCGGCCGAGGCGTCCCGCCCGGAGTACGGCTTCCTCCCGCCCGCCCAGCGACAGCGGGCGCTGCTGGCCAAGCCGGGCACGATGTTCGTCAACCAGCCCGACATCCCGGTGCCGCTCTGCCTGGAGTTCCCGTTCCCGGCCTGGGCCACCCGGGTCTCCGAGGCGGGCCGCGCCCCGTCGGAGACGCTACGGTCGATCACCCAGGCCGCCGACCCGTTCGCGGTGGTCGGTTCCGGCTCCTCCGACGACGACATCCCGTTCTAGGCGGCACCCACATGAAGATCCTGCACACCTCGGACTGGCACGTCGGCAAGGTGCTCAAGGGGCAGTCCCGGGCCGAGGAGCACACGCAGGTCCTCGCCCAGGTGATCGACATCGCCCGGGAGGAGCGGCCCGACCTGGTGATCGTCGCCGGCGACCTCTACGACACGGCGGCGCCCACGCCGGAGGCGACCCGGCTGGTCACCCGGGCACTGACCGCGCTGCGTCGCACCGGCGCCGACGTGGTGGCGATCGGCGGCAACCACGACAACGGCGCGGCGCTCGACGCGTTGCGGCCGTGGGCCGACGCCGCCGGCATCACGCTGCGCGGCAGCGTCCGGGAGAACCCGGCCGAGCACGTCGTCGACGGGGTGACCCGCGACGGCGAGCGGTGGCAGGTCGCCGCGCTGCCGTTCCTGTCCCAGCGCTACGCCGTCCGGGCGGTGGAGATGTACTCGCTCACCCCCGCCGAGGCCAACCAGACCTACGCCGACCACCTCGGCCGGGTGCTCGGCAAGCTGGCCGAGGGGTTCACCGAGCCCGACCGGGTGCACCTGGTCACCGCCCACCTCACCGTGGTCGGGGCGAGCACCGGCGGCGGCGAGCGGGACGCGCACACCGTGCTCGGCTACGCGGTGCCGGCCACCGTGTTCCCCGGCAACGCGCACTACGTGGCCCTGGGGCACCTGCACCGCTCGCAGCGGGTCGTCGGCCCCTGCCCGATCCGCTACAGCGGCAGCCCGCTCGCGGTCGACTTCGGCGAGCAGGAGAACGTCGGCTCGGTGACGGTCGTGGAGGTGACCGCGACGACCGCCGCCCGGATCCGGGAGGTGCCGGTGCCCGGCGCGGTGCCGCTGCGCACGGTGCGCGGCACCCTCGCCCAGCTCGCCGAGATCGAGCCGCCGGAGGGCTGGTTGCGGGTCTACGTCCGGGAGCAGCCCCGGGCCGGGCTGCGCGAGGAGGTGCAGGAGCTGCTCCCCCGCGCGCTGGAGATCCGGATCGACCCCGAGCTGGTGCCGACACCGGGCAGCGGCACCCGCACCGCCCAGCGGGCCGGTCGCTCGCCACGCGACCTGTTCGCCGACTACCTGGGCAGCCGAGGGCACGCCGACGAGGGCGTCCGGGAGCTCTTCGACGAGCTGCTCGAGGAGGTCGACCACTGATGCGGCCGATGCGACTGGACATGGCCGGCTTCACCGTCTTCCGCGACGAGACCACCGTCGACTTCACCGACGCCGACTTCTTCGCGCTGGTCGGCCCGACCGGCTCCGGCAAGTCCACCGTGCTCGACGCGATCTGTTTCGCCCTCTACGGCACGGTTCCCCGCTGGGGCGGGGCGCGCGGGCTGGCCAACGCGCTGGCGCCGTCGGCCACCGAGGCGCGGGTCCGGCTGGTCTTCGAGTCTGCCGGCGACCGCTACGTCGCGACCCGGGTGGTCCGCCGCGACGGCCGGGGCACGGTGAAGACGGCCAACGCCGGGCTCCAGCTCATGCCGCCGGGGTTCGACGTCACCAAGCTCGACACCGGGCTCAGCCCGGAGGACCTGGGCGAGGTGGTGGCCGGCACGCCGGCCGAGATGGAGCAGGCGGTGCTGGACGCGGTCGGGCTGCCGTACGAGCAGTTCACCTCCTGCGTGGTGCTGCCACAGGGGCAGTTCGCCGACTTCCTGCACGCCAAGCCCGCCACCCGCCAGCAGATCCTGGTCAACCTGCTGGGGCTGGGCGTCTACGAGGAGGTCCAGAAGAAGGCGGTCGAGCGCGCCGGGCAGGCCGAGGCGAAGCTGGAGGCGGTCGACAAGATGCTCGGCGGCCTCGCCGACGTCGACGACGACCGGCTGGCGCAGGCGCGGGGCCGGGTCGACCGGGTACGCGAGCTGGCCGCGGCGGTCGCGGCGGCCGTACCGGAGCTGGAGCGGGCCCGGGCGACGGCGGGTG
>NZ_CADEAU010000436.1 GCF_902825405.1 Micromonospora maritima
ACCGCCTCGACCAGGTCCGGCACCCGCGGGGCCAGCTGCGTACGGGCCCGCCGGGTCACCGCGGCGGCCGACTCGAACCAGACCCGGCAGCCGGCGCAGCCGTTCAGGTGCGCCTCGGCCGCCTCGGTCTCCGACCGGGATGCCTCACCGTCCAGCTGTGCCGACAGGATCTCCCGCCACCGCTCACACGCCATGTAGGGATAGTCGTCCGGGACGGCCGTCCGGTTCCCGGCGGGTCCCGGATCAGGCCGGCACGCTGCCGGTCCGTTCGGACCACGCGTGCCGCGCGTCCGGAGGCGACTACCCCGGGTGGGCGTGGGTAACCGACCGCCGACCGACGCCGGGGAGGGGCGAGTGGCACGCGCGTTCGTGAACTGGTCCGGCAGCCTCTCCTTCACCCCGGCCCGGTGGGCCGAACCGGCCGACGAGGACGAGGTTCGTGCGTTGGTGCGCCGGGCCCGGGAGACCGGCACCACCGTGCGGCCGGTCGGCTCCGGGCACTCCTCCAGCCCGCTGGTGCGTACCGACGGGATCCTGCTCGGCCTGGACCGGCTGGCCGGGGTGATCTCCGACGACGGGCGGCTCGCCACCGCCTGGGCGGGCACCAAGCTCAAGGCGCTCGGCGAGGGGCTGTACGACGACGGGCTGGCGATGGACAACCTGGGCGACGTCGACTACCAGTCGATCGCCGGGGCGACCGCCACCGGCACCCACGGCACCGGGCTCGGCTTCGGCAACCTGAGCACCCAGGTCACCGGCGTACGCCTGGTCACCGGCACCGGCGACACGCTCGACGTCGACGCGGAGCGCAACCCGGAGCTGCTGCCGGCGGCGCGGCTCTCGCTCGGCGCGCTCGGCGTGCTCACCCGGATCACCCTGGACGTGCAGCCCCGCTACGAACTGCACCGCCGCTCCTGGTGCGCGCACCTGGACTGGACCCTGGACCACCTGGCCGAACTCCAGCACACCAACCGCAACATGGACTTCTACTGGTACCCGCGCAGCGACCGGACGCAGATCCGGGTGATCAACCGGACCGACGAGGCCAACCAGCGACCGCTGCGGCCCGGCACGGGCCCGCCGGACGGGGAGCTGCGGCAGAGCCAGGTCGGGCCCACCCACCGCACCATCCCCCGGCACCGGGAGCTGCGCTTCGAGGAGATCGAGTACATGCTGCCGTCGGAGGCGTTCCCGGCCTGCTTCGCCGAGGTACGCCGCCGGATCCGCGAGCGACACCGCCGGGTGGCCGGCTGGCGGGTGCTGGTGCGCACCATCGCGCCGGACGACATCTGGCTCAGCAACGCCTACGGCCGGCCCACCACCACCATCGCCTGCCTGCAGAACACCTCCCTGCCGTACGAGGAGTACTTCCGGGACATGGAGGCGGTCTTCCGGCACCACGGCGGCCGGCCGCACTGGGGCAAGAAGCACTGGCTCGGCGCGCGGGAGCTGCGTCCCCTCTACCCCCGCTGGGACGACTTCCGGGCGGTGCGCCGCCGGCTCGACCCGGACGGGGTGTTCCTCACCCCGGACCTGGCCCGGCTGCTGGAGGAGTCGTGACCGCACCGGTCGGCGCCCGGGTCTGGGTGGTGCCCGGCGGGCACGTGCCGTTCCCGGCGCACGGGCCGGAGCCGGAGTTCACCGGCTTCGACCAGTTCTGCGTGCTCAACACCGCCGACCACGACGCCGACCTGAGGCTCGACTTCTACTACGAGGACGCCGAGCCGGTCGGTCCGTACCGGGTGCTGGTCGGCGCGCGCCGGATCCGGCACGTGCGGGTCAACGACCTGATCGACCCGGAGGCGGTGCGGCTGGACCGGGCGTACGGCTGCGTGCTGCGGTCCCCGGTGCCGGTGGTGGTGCAGTTCCTGCGTCAGGACACCCGGCTGCCCGGCGTGGTGGCGTTGACCGGCACCATGGCGTACCCCGGGTGAGGTTCGACCGCGCGGCGGCGGGTACCCCGGCGCATGCGGGAAGCCACCGACCGGCTGGGCGACCGGATCCGCGCGGCCGGTCGGGCCAGCCGCCAGCGGGTACGCACGTACTCCATCGTCGCCGTCCAGGCCGGTCTGGCCGCCGCGTTGGCCTGGCTCGTGGCCCGCGAGGTGTTCGCCAACCCGGATCCGACGTTCGCGCCCGCGGCGGCGGTCGGTGTCATCGCCGCCTCGCTCGGTGGCCGGACCCGACGCACCGTCGAACTCGTCGTCGGGGTGGTGCTCGGCATCGTCGTCGGGGACGTGCTGATCCGCCTGCTCGGCACCGGACCCTGGCAGACCGGTGTGGTCGTCTTCCTGGCGGTCAGCGCCGCGGTGGTGGTCCGCGGCACCGGCGCGCTGGTCACCCAGGCCGGCGGTACGGCCGTGCTGGTCGCCACGCTCACCCCGGTCTCGCCCGACCTGGAACTGCCCCGCACGGTGAACGCGCTGGTCGGCGGCCTGGTCGGCCTGGTCGTGGTGCTGGTGCTCGCGCCGCTCAACCCGCTGCGCACGGTACGCCGGGTCGCCGACCCGGCGCTGGACACGTTCGCCCGGGAGATGTCCGCCTCGGCGGAGGCCCTGGCCCGCGGCGACGTCCACGCGGCCGATGCCGTGCTGGCCCGGATGCGCGCCGCCGAACCCGAACTGGACCGGATCGGCGAGGTGGTCGCCGCCGCCGACGAGGTGGTCCGCTTCTCCCCGGTGCGCTGGCGGCGACGGCGCGCGCTGGCCGCGTACCGCAACGGCGCCGAGCACCTGGACCGGGCGTTCCGCAACAGCCGGGCGCTGGTCCGTCGGGTCGGCACCGCGTTGCGTGATCGGGAGCCGGTGCCGGCCGACCTGCCGGCCGCGCTGGAGCACTTCGGCACGGCGATCCGGCTGCTGCACCGGGAGTTCCTGGCCGCACGCGAACCGCTCGACGCCCGGGAGCGGGTGCTGCGCGCGGTGCGTGACGCCGGTGCGGCGTGCCGGCAGGACATCGGCTTCTCCGGCACCATCGTGGTCTCCCAGTTGCGGACCGCCGCCAACGACGTGCTGCGCGCCACCGGCGTACCGGCCGGGGAGGCCCGCCGGCAGGTCCGCCGGGCCGCCGCGGCCCGCGCGCCGTAGACCCCGCCGTGCACCGATGAGTCCGCCGAGTTCCGTCGGTCTACCGTCCGACCGACACACCACGGCACGGGAGCACACGACATGGGCCTCATCCACCTCGAACTGTTCGCCACCCTCGACCTCGTCGGGCAGGCGCCCGGCGGCCCCGACGAGGACCCGGCCGGGTTCCCGTTCGGCGGCTGGCAGGCGCCCCTGATCGACGAGGTCACCGGGGCGCAGGTCCAGGCCGCCTACGAGGGCACCGACGCGCTGCTGCTCGGCCGCCGGACGTACGACATCTTCGCCGGCTACTGGCCGCACCAGGAGGGCGGGCCGGACGACGGGATCGCCGCGCTGTTCAACCGCATCCCGAAGTACGTGGCCTCGCGCGGCCGGCCGGACCTGTCCTGGGCCGGGTCGACGCTGCTCGGCCCGGACCTGGCCGGCGCGGTCCGCGAGGTCCGGGACCGGCACGAGAACGTGAAGGTGGTCGGGAGCCTCAACCTGGTGCAGACCCTCCTGCGGGAGAAGCTGTTCGACCGGATCGACCTCTGGGTGCACCCGATCGTGCTCGGTGTCGGGAAGAAGGTGTTCGACGGAGGTGCGGTGCCCACGAACGTGACCCTGGTCGAGGCGCCGGTGGCCAACCCGAGGGGAACCGTCTACCTGCGTTACGGCCTCGCCGACGGCGTTCCGGCGACCGGGGACATGGCGGCACGCGGCGACTGACGCGACCGGCGGAACCCGGTGGCGTCCGGGACGCCGGTCCGGGATGCTTCCGGTCATGGTCTCGGTGGTGCAGAACGTGGCGATCGACTGCGCGGACGCCTACGGGTTGGCGCGCTTCTGGAGCGAGGTGACCGGGCGGCCGGTGCACCCGGAGAGCCGACCGGGCGACCCGGAGGCGCAGGTGCTGCTGACGGAGGGTCCGGTGCTGCACTTCAACCAGGTGCCCGAGCCCAGGACGTCGAAGAACCGGATCCACCTCTGCCTGCGCCCGGAGACCTCGCGGGAGCCGGAGGTGGAGCGACTGCTCGGCCTCGGCGCCACGCTCGTCGCCGACCGGCGCAACCCGGACGGCACCGGCTGGGCGGTGCTCGCCGACCCCGAGGGCAACGAGTTCTGCGTGCTGCGCAGCGCCGCCGACCGGGCCGCTACCGGGTCCTGACGCCTCACAAGCCGAAGAAGTCGAGGTAGCCGTCGATCTGGTGGGCGAGCATCGGCTCGCCCGGGTGGGCGGCCAGGCCCCGGCCCCGGGCCGCGCGCAGCAGCGGCGTCTGCGCCGGCGACATGATGATGTCCGCCACCACCGCCCCGGCCGGCAGTTCCGCCACCGGGAACGGCGGCGGGTCGGTCGGGCGCAGGCCCAGCGGCGTCGCGTTGACCGCGAGGTCCGCGTCGGCCAGTCGCGGCCGGGGCGCGCCGGACACCCGGCCCGGGTACGCCTCGGACAGCCGCCCG
>NZ_CADEAU010000437.1 GCF_902825405.1 Micromonospora maritima
GGCGCGTCGCCGGGCGGCGTGGGCAGCGCCAGCCACCAGCGCAGCGCGTCGACAAGCAGCGCCCGCAGCGCGGCCGGCGGCGGATCGGCGAAGACCTCGGCGGCGGGCGGGCCGAGCAGGGTCAGGCCGGACTGGCGCAGGATGCTGCGGTCGAGCGCGTACCAGAACCGCCCGTCGGCGGCGGGCCGGTCGGCCGGGTCGTAGGTGGCCCGGAACGGCATGGTGGCGCCGGTGTTCAGCTCCACCTCGAAGCCGGGCTCCGGGGTGCCGGAGGCGGCCACGTCGCGGCGGTAGACGACCAGCTCCAGGCCGCGCGCCGGGCAGGGCAGCGCCTCGTGCCGCAGCCGGTCCACCAGCGCCCGCCGGGTGGCCCCGGCCGGCGACGCGGCGACCAGCAGCGCCACGTCCACGTCGCTGCGGCCCGGCTGGTAGGCGCCCAACCCGACCGAACCGGCCGCGTACGCCCCGGCCAGATCGTCGCCGAGCACGTCCCGGGAGCGCCGCACCAGGTCGGCGAGGTAGTCGCGGACGTCGTCGCGCATGCCCGCATCCTGCCCGGCGCGTCCGGCCCGGCGCCGGCCGGGTCAGTCCACCGGGTCGGGACAGCAGACCGTCAACCCGCCCGGGACCACCGTGACCTTCAGCCGTTTCGCCGTGCCCCGCGCGCCGCCGTCCAGCTCGTACGTCTTCGGCGCGGCGAACCGGACCCGGATCTTGCGGCCCCGGGTGATCCGGACGAACGGCGAGTCGTCGGAGCGGCCGGCGGCCATCCGGCCCAGCGTGCGCGCCCAGTCCACCGCGCCGCTGGCGGTGGCCACGCCGACCTCCAGCGCACCGTCGTCGGGCCGGGCGTCGTCGAAGGCGGGGATGCCGCCGGTGATGGTGCCGACGTTGCCGAACAGCACGCAGCTCGCCTCGCCGTCGAACCAGTCGGCGCCGTCCACCCGGATCCGGGTGCGCACGCACTCGCCGCGCACGTGCCGCAGCGCGGTCCAGACGTACGCGACCCGACCGAGCCGGCCCTTGAGCTTGCGGTCGGCGTCGCGGATCAGGTCACCGTCGAACCCGGCGCCGGCCATCACCGCGAAGTGCTCGCCGTTGAGCCGGCCCAGGTCCAGCGGGCGACGCCGGCCGTGCAGCGCGATCCGCACCGCCTCGGGCAGGTCGGTGGGGATGCCGAGGTTGGCGGCGAAGAGGTTGGCGGTGCCGGCGGGCAGGATGCCCATCGGCACACCGGTGCCGGCCAGCGCGTCGGCGCACCGCTGCACCATGCCGTCGCCGCCCCAGACCAGCACCAGCTCGGCGCCCTCGTCGAGCGCCTTGCGGACCCGCTTCGGGGCCTTGCGGCTCTTGGGCACCTCGTACCAGAGCAGCCGCCCGACGCCGGCGGTGACCAGCCGGGCGCGCAGCTCGTCGAGGCCGCCGCCGAACGTCTTCTTCCGGTGGGCGACGACCGCCACCACGCCGGCGGGCGGGGCCACGGTGTCGGTGTCGGCGCGTTCCGCCGTGCTCGTGCTCATGCCGACGGTGGTACCCGGACGGCCCGCGCGCCACGCCTGCCCGGGCCGGGCGGGCCGGGCGCCTGCGTCCGGTGGGTTCCGGCGCGCCCGGTCGGGGGCACCGGCCGGTGCCGTCGCCGCAGCTCGGTTAGCCTGCGAGCCGGGCAGGGACACGATTCGGCCGATCAGTTCGGAGGCGTCGCGTGCGGCACAGCGGAGAGGTCCGGGGACCCGGCGGCGGCACACCGGCCCGGCCGAGACGCCGACGGCGACGCCTGGCCGTCTTCCTGGCGATCTGCACGTTGCTGGCCGGATGCGGCCTGGTCGCCGGCGGCTACTACTTCGACAGTGTGCCCACGCCCACCGACCTGAAGCTGCCCGAGTCGACCACCGTCTTCTACGCCGACGGGCGCACGCCGATGGCGAAGCTCGGCGCGCAGAACCGCACCATCGTCCCGTACGAGAAGATGAACGACTCGGCCAAGCAGGCCATCGTGGCGGCCGAGGACCGCACGTTCTGGACCAACCGGGGCATCGACGTCAAGGGTGTGCTCCGGGCGGCCTGGGCCAACGTCACCGGCGGGCAGCGGCAGGGCGCGTCCACGCTCACCCAGCAGTACGCGCGCGTCGCCGCGGACCTGCGGGGGGTGACCTACTCGCGGAAGCTGCGCGAGGCGGTGATCGCCTGGAAGCTGGACGACGCGTACAGCAAGGAGGAGATCCTCGGCTTCTACCTGAACACGGTGCCGTTCGGGCGGGGCGCGTACGGGATCGAGGCGGCCGCGCAGACGTTCTTCGGCAAGACCGTGCGCCGGGACGCCCCGGCGGCGCAGCAGCTCACCCAGGCCGAGGCGATGGTGCTGTGCGCGATGGTGAAGCAACCCGAGGCGGACCCGGCCGATCCGGAGGGCGCGCCCGGCTACGACCCGGCCCGCAACGCCACCGCCAGGCAGAACTCGATCGACAGGTGGAACTACATCCGGGACGGCATGGTGAAGCTCGGCTACCTCACGCCCCGGCAGGCGGCGGATCTCGCGTACCCGGACACGGTCCGCCCGATCGACCCGGACGTCGGCCGGTCCGACCTGGACCGGCCGACGGGGCTGGTGGTCAACCACGTGCTGGCCGAGCTGCGGCGGACGGATCCGTTCCGGGGCAAGCCGGACGAGGTGATCCGCGACGGCGGCTACCGCATCGTCACCACGGTGGACAAGCGGGTGCAGGACGCGGCCGAGGCGGCGGCGGACATCCGCCGGGACAGCGCGCCGGAGGCGGTCCGGGGGCAGCCGAAGAACTGGCAGGCCGCACTGGTGGCGGTGGAGCCGGGCACCGGACGGGTGCTCGGCTACTACGGCGGCGACAAGGGCTCGGGCGCGGACTACGCGGGCTGGTACTACGACGAGAAGGGCCAGGCGCGCGGCTTCGGGCAGCACCCGCCCGGTTCCTCGTTCAAGGTCTACGACCTGGCCGCCGCGGTGCGCGACGGCATCTCGGTGAAGCAACGGTTCGACTCGCCGGACACCAAGGAGTTTCCCGCTTCCGGCCGCACCCGGGGCAGCGCGGCCGGGCCGATCCGCAACGCCGAGCACGCGCCCTGCCAGCCGGACTGCGCGCTCTGGGAGGCCACCGTCGCCTCGCTGAACGTCACCTACTTCGAGCTGACCGAGAAGCTGGGCACCGCGCGGGTGATCGACATGGCCCGGCGGGCGGGCGTCGACTCGATGTGGGAGACGGTACGCGGCAACCCGCAGCCGCAGCGCGTCGACCTGCGTGGCGACCCGGCCGATCAGGTGGCGAGGCGGTTCTCCACCGAGGTCGGCATCGGCCAGTACGGCATCACGGTGCAGGACCATGCCAACGGGATGGCCACCTTCGCCGCCGGCGGGAAGCGCGCCGACGCCCACTTCGTCCGCTCGGTGACCAAGGGCGACGACGAGGTGTGGACCGAGCAGGTGCGCCAGACCGACCTCGGCCTGGACCGGGAGGCGATCGACCAGCTCGACTGGACGCTGCGCCGGGTCCGGGCGGCCCGGCTGGACAACGGGTGGGACTCGGCCGGCAAGACCGGCACCTGGCAGGCCGGGCAGAGCACCACGCAGAACGTGCACACCTGGATGGTCGGCTGGACCGGCGCGCTGGCCTCGGCCGTCTGGCTGGGCACCACCGACGGCAAGCCGTTGCGGACCCGGGGCGGCAGCTACGAGGTGTACGGCTCGACCGGGGCGGCGCCGATCTGGCGGCAGTTCATGGCGCGGGCCACCGAGGCGATGAAGCTCGACCCGGACCGGTACCGGTTCCGGGAACCGGGGTTTCCCGGGGACGCCCCGGAGCCCTCCCCGTCGGCGCCGGCCCCGAGCACCTCGGCACCGGAGCCGTCGGCGTCGGCGACGCCCCGTCCGACGCCGTCGAGTCCGAGCCCTCGCCCGACCGGTCGGCCCACGGCACGGCCCACCGGGTCGCCGTCGCCGTCCCCGTCGCCGACCGGATCGCCGACGCGCAGCCGGGGACCCCGCTGACGTACGAACCTATGTGCGCCATGCGCACACCACGGCAAAGGCCGCATGATGGACTTGCATCCATCCACTGCGGACTATATTTGCCCTGATCAGGGCCTATTGAAGATCATGGCTTCCTGAATTCGGGCTGACACCCGGATGTCCGGCGCGAGTCGGTTGCCCCGGTCACCCATTGATCCCGGCTCCGGCGGCGTGTGATCGTGCACCCACGAGTCGCCGACCCCCGGCGACCCGGACGGTCGATCTGTCGACCCGGAGCCACGCCGGCAGCTCCGGTGACCGACCGTCACCCCGCCTCGCACCATCGCGCCGCCCGTCCCCACCGGGCTCCGTGCTGCGCGCCTCAGAACAGGAGCGAACCCTCGTGAAGCTCTCACCTCGACTCGCCGCGCTCTCCGGCGCGGCCGCGGCCGGCGTGATCGCCGCCGGCACGGCCGCGGCCGTGCAGGCCGCGCCACC
>NZ_CADEAU010000438.1 GCF_902825405.1 Micromonospora maritima
GCCAACCCGCCGCGCCGACGGGTGGCCGGATGCGCCACCGCCGCGGCCACGGCCAGCTCGGCCACCCCGGAGGCGTACGTCCAGAAGCGGGCCGGTCCGGGCAGGGCGCGCGGCACGATCGGGTCGTAGAAGCCGGGGCGGGCGAAGTGCGTGACGCCCGCGGCGGCGAGCAGCCCGGCGAGCGCGACGGCCTCGCCGCGACGGTGGGTCATCGTCGGTCTCCCTGCTGTTCGACGGCGCGCTGCACGGCCCGGTAGATCTGCCCGAACCGTAGCGCGTCGGGCGTGCGGACCAACATCGACTCCCGGCCGTGGTGCTGCACCCACAGCTCGTGCACCCGGTTGCCCCGCTCGTAGGAACGGTCCAGCCAGCCGAGCGGCACCTCCAGGAAGGGGGTGAGCGCCAGCCCGCCGACCACGAACGCGGCCAGGATGATCAGGGCCAACCGCCACTCGCCCCGGTCCTGCGCGGCCCAGGCCAACGAGAGCACGCAGACCAGCGCCACCAACGGGGGCAGCGAGAGCAGCAGGACCAGCACCCCTCGCCCGAGCACCCGGCCCCGGACCGCCAGCGTGGTCGCGCCCCGGGCGTGCCAGACGTACGTGACGTCGGCGAGCGCGACGACCTGGCCACCCGCGTGGATGGCCTCCGAGGTGACCTGTACCGCGTCGTCCCGGTAATAGAGGGTCATAAATCAGCGTAACCGCGCGCGACGGTTCGGTAGCGTGCCGGGCATGGGGGATCGGGACGAGCGGGCGCGCAACGTCGAGGTGGTCCGGCGCTACCTGCGCACGTTCGTCACCAAGGACCTGGCCGAGCTGGCCGAGGTGGTGCACGAGGACGTGGAGGTCTACGGGTCGGGCACCAGCGTGCGCGGCCGCCGCCACCCCGAGGCGGCCGTCTCCTCGCCCGGCCTGACCGTGCTCGACCAGGAGATCCTGGAGATCTTCGCGGCGGATGACCGGGTGGTGGTGTCGCTGGCGCAGACCTACCGGAGGGACGCCACCGGGGCGACCACGGTGCAGAGCGCCTGCAAGATGTACCGGCTGGCCGGCGGGCGGATCGTGCAGTTCTGGGGCGAGCAGGACACCTACGGCCTGCTGCGTGGCCTCGGGCTGCTGCCCGACGAGCCGATCACGTTCTGACCGGGAGCGACGCGGCCGGGAGCGGTCCGGCCGGGGCCGGCGGGCACGTGCTCCATGGCCCGTTGCACCGCGCGGTAGATCTGCCCGAAGCGCAGCGCGTCGCCGGTGCGCAGCAGTCGCACCGGGCGGCCGTGCCAGCGCGCCCACATCTCCAGTTGGCGGCTGCCCCGCACGTACGAGCGGTCCAGGTGCTCGAAGAGCACGTCGGCGAGCGGGCCGACGGCGAGGCCGACGAGCACCGAGACCCCGACGATGGCGATGGTGACCACGGCGGAGCGGTGCAGCCAGACGGCCAGCCCGATGCCGAGCACGGCGGCCACCAGCGGGCCGGCGAGCGCGGCCCCGATCGCGCCCCGCCCGGCGAGCACCCGCCACGAGCGGTCGCCCCGCCGGTGCCACACCATGGTCAGCTCGGCCAGCGGGTAGCTGCGCCCGTCCACCCGTACCGTCGTGGACGTGACCTGGACCGACCGGTCGTCGTAGTAGGTGATCATGGCCTCACTCCCGGTGGCCGGCGACCCGGAGCCGTCGACACCACACTGTCTACCCCAACGATCCGGGTCGTAAGGTTGGCACGCTACTTCGACGCGGAAGTGAGGGCAGCGTGGGCGAGTTCGTCAGGCTGGAAGTGAAGGACGGCATCGGCACCATCCGGCTGGAGCGGCCGCCGATGAACGCGCTCAACACCCAGGTGCAGGAGGAGTTGCGCGCCGCCGCCGCGGCGGCCACCGCCGACGCCGAGGTCCGCGCCGTCATCGTGTACGGCGGGGAGAAGGTCTTCGCCGCCGGCGCGGACATCAAGGAGATGGCGGACATGTCCTACGTGGACATGGCCGAGCGGGCCGCCGACCTGTCCAGCGCGTTGGGCGCCATCGCCCGGATCCCCAAGCCGGTCGTCGCCGCGATCACCGGGTACGCGCTCGGCGGCGGCTGCGAGCTGGCGCTGGCCTGCGACTGGCGGATCGTGGCCGCCGACGCCAAGCTCGGCCAGCCGGAGATCAAGCTCGGCATCATCCCGGGCGCGGGCGGCACCCAGCGGCTGGCCCGGCTCGTCGGCCCGGCCCGCGCCAAGGATCTGATCATGACCGGGCGGATGGTCGACGCCGAGGAGGCGCTGCGGATCGGCCTGGCCGACCGGGTGGTCCCGGCCGCCGAGGTCCACGACGCCGCGGTGGCGTACGTGAAGCCGTTCCTGACCGGGCCGGTGCAGGCGCTGCGGGCGGCGAAGGCGGCCGTCGACGGTGGTCTGGACATGGACCTCACCTCCGGCCTGGCCTGGGAGAGTCAGCTCTTCGCGGCGCTGTTCGCCACCGACGACCGGCGCGAGGGCATGGCCGCGTTCGTGGAGAAGCGCAAGCCGGGCTTCACCGGCCGCTGACGCGAGAGCTGTTCACATCCGCTCTACCGGCCAGTAGCGTGTGACTCCGGTCGGGCGACGAAGGGGAGTGGCATGACGGAACGGGTCGAGGGGCACGGCGGCGAGCTGGCCCTCGCGGCGCTGCGCGCGCACGGCGTACGGGAGATGTTCACGCTCTCCGGCGGGCACGTCTTCCCGCTCTACGACGCCGCGCACAAGGCGGGCTTCCCCCTCTACGACGTCCGGCACGAGCAGTCCGCCGTGTTCGCCGCCGAGGCGGTGGCCAAGCTCCAGCGCCGCCCCGGCCTGGCCGTGCTCACCGCCGGCCCCGGCGTCACCAACGGTGTCTCCGGGCTGACCAGCGCGTTCTTCAACGCCTCGCCGGTGCTGGTGATGGGCGGGCGGGCGCCGCAGTTCCGCTGGGGCTCCGGCAGCCTCCAGGAGATGGACCACCTGCCGCTTGTCGCCCCGGTCACCAAGCACGCCGAGACGGTGTTCAGCGCCGACGACATCCCGCGCGCGGTGTCGGCGGCGCTGACCACCGCGCTCACCCCGCACCGCGGACCGGTCTTCCTGGACTTCCCGCTGGAGGCGGTCTTCTCCGTCGGTGACGCCGACCTGCCGGCGGTCACCCCGCCGGCGCCGATCGAGCCCGACCCGGACGAGGTGGCGAAGGCGGCCCGCCTGATCGCCGGCGCGTCCCGGCCGGTGATCATCGCCGGCTCGGACGTGTACGCCGGGGACGCGGTCGACGCCCTGCGCGCCGCCGCCGAGTCCCTCCAGGTGCCGGTGTTCACCAACGGCATGGGCCGGGGCGCGCTGCCGCCGACGCACCCGCTCGCCTTCGCCAAGGCCCGCCGGGTCGCGCTCAAGGGCGCCGACGTGGTCGTCGTGGTCGGCACCCCGCTGGACTTCCGGCTCTCCTTCGGCGACTTCGGCGACGCCCAGGTGGTGCACGTGGTGGACGCGCCCAGCCAGCGCGCCGGGCACGTGCAGCCGGCCGCCGCGCCCGCCGGTGACCTGCGGCTGGTCCTCGGCGCGTTCGCCGACCACACCGGCGACCGGGCCGACCACGCCGACTGGATCGCCGAGCTGCGCACCGCCGAGGACGCGGCGAAGGCCCGCGACGGTGCGGAGATGGCCGCCGAGACCGACCCGATCCGGCCGGCCCGGATCTACGGCGAGCTGCGCAAGGTGCTCGCCCCGGACGCCATCACCATCGGCGACGGCGGCGACTTCGTCTCGTACGCCGGAAAGTACCTGGAGCCCGCCCAGCCCGGCACCTGGCTCGACCCCGGCCCGTACGGCTGCCTCGGCACCGGCATGGGCTACGCGATGGGCGCCCGGGTCAGCCACCCGGACCGGCAGATCTGCGTGCTGATGGGCGACGGCGCGGCCGGCTTCTCGCTGATGGACGTGGAGTCGCTGGCCCGGCAGCGGCTGCCGGTGGTCATCGTGGTCGGCAACAACGGCATCTGGGGCCTGGAGAAGCACCCGATGCGGGCGATGTACGGCTACGACGTGGCCGCCGACCTCCAGCCCGGCCTGCGCTACGACAAGGTGGTCGAGGCGCTCGGCGGCGCGGGCGAGACGGTGGAGAAGGCCGCCGACCTCGGCCCGGCGCTGGGCCGCGCGTTCGACGCCGGCGTGCCGTACCTGGTCAACGTGCTGACCGACCCGGCGGACGCGTACCCCCGCTCGTCGAACCTGGCCTGAGCGCGACGGCCGCTCGCCGGGTGACCGGCGGGCGTCCCCGCCCGCTCAGACCTCCGGGCGGTCCCGGTCGTCCGGGCGGTCCCGCAGCTCCTGCTCGCGGCGGCGCAGATCCTCCTCCCAGCGACGGAGGCGCTCCTGGTCCTCGTCCCGGGAGCGCTTGTCGAGGGAGGCGAGGAAGTCGGGATCGTCGTCCGGCGCGAGCGGGCGACGGGCCGGGGTGCCCGGCGCGGTCGCGCCGCCGGCG
>NZ_CADEAU010000439.1 GCF_902825405.1 Micromonospora maritima
GGCCTGCTCGCCGCGGCGGCGCGCGTGGTCGCCGGCGTGCACTACCCGCACGACGTCGTCGCCGGGCTGTTTCTGGGCATGGCGACCACCGCGGCGGTCGTGGTGCTGCTGACGCCCGCCGTGCGTCGACCGGTCGGGCCCAGCCGTGACCGATGCGCTCCGGGGCGGCCGGCGCACTGACGGCGGACGCCCCGGGCGGGACGGGTGGCGCGGACGATGTCCGCCGCCCGCGGCGGGCTCAGGTGGGCAGCAGGCCCGCGGCCATCGCGGTGGTCACCGCCGCGGTCCGGTCGCTCACGCCCAGCTTGCCGAACGCGCGGAGCAGGTGCGTCTTCACGGTGGCCTCGGTGATGTGCAGTCGCAGCCCGATCTCGCCGTTCGACAACCCCTGCGCGACCAGTCGCAACACGTCCACCTCCCGGGGCGACAGGGTGACCGGCCGGGGGTGGCGGAGTTGGCGGAACACCCGACCGGCCACCGCCGGTGCGACGACGGTCTCGCCGCGGGCGGCGCCTCGGACCGCGCCGACCAGGTCGGCCCGGGACGCGTCCTTGAGCAGGTAGCCCGCCGCGCCGGCCTCGACCGCGCGCAGGATGTCCCCGTCGGTGTCGTACGTGGTGAGCACGACCACCCGCGTGTCCGGCGCCACGGCCCGCACCTCGGCGGTCGCCGCCGCGCCGTCCACGCCGGGCATCCGCAGGTCCATCAGGACGACGTCGGGGCGTACCGTCCGGATGGCGGTGACCGCCTCGGCGGCCGACGAGCACTCGCCGACCACCGCGATGTCCGGTTCGCCGGCGAGCATGCCGCGCACGCCGGCCCGTACCACCGGGTGGTCGTCCACCAGCAGCACCGTGATCATCTGATCGGCACCTCCGCCCGTACCGTGGTGCCGGCGCCGGGGCGGGACGTCACCCGCAGCGTGCCGGCGACCTGCTCGACCCGGTGGCGCATGCCGGCCAGGCCGTATCCGTCGCCGGTCGGTGGTCCGGTGAAGCCGCGGCCGTCGTCGCGGACCTCGAGCACGACGGCGTCGTCGCGCCGGTCGAGGCGTACCTCGACCCGGCCGGCGGCGGCGTGTCTGCGGGCGTTCGCCAGCGCCTCCTGGGCGACCCGCAGCAGCACCACCTCGATCGGGGTGGGCAGGGAGGGCTGCGGCTGCGGCACGGTCAGCACGACCGGCACGCCGGTCTCGGCGAGGAACCGGTCCGACACCCGCCGCACCGCCTCGACCAGTGGCGATCCGGCCAGTTCGGCCGGGGCCAGCGCGGCGACGACCGCCCGCGCCTCGGCGAGGTTGGACCGTGCGGTGTCCACGGCGAGGGCCAGGTGTCGTCGGGCCTGCCCGGTGTCGCGGTCCAGCTCCGCGTCGGCGGCCTGGATCAGCATGACCACGCTGGACAGACCCTGGGCGATGGTGTCGTGGATCTCGCCGGCCAGCCGCTGCCGTTCGGCGGCGACGCCTGCCTGTCGGGACAGCCGGGCCACCTCGTCCCGGGAGGCGGCCAGCTCGTCGACCAGCGCGGCCCGCCGGTCGGCGTCGACGAACAGGTGCCGCACCCAGCCGCCGATCACCGACACCACGACCGCGACCATCCCGGCGGCCAGCAGCGTCCCCCGGGCGTTCGGGTCGCCACCGTCGGTCAGCAGGTCCTTCGCCACCTGCACGGCGATGAACGACACCACCACGGCGACCGTGGGCACCGTCGGCAGCAGCATGAACGCCTGCGGCAGCAGCACGAACAGGGCGAACGACGCGGGCGACGCCAGCGCCACGGCCGCCGCGTAGAGCGCGAACGCGACCCCCAGGTAGAGGTACGCCCGCCACCCGCCGATCCCGTACCGCAGGAGGGCGCGGCCGAAGGCGACGTACCAGATGCCGAGGGCGGCCAGCAGTGCGGCGGAGCCGGCGCGGTACGACGCGTCCGGCGGGTTGCTGGTCGCCACGGCGATCCCCACCCCGACGGTCAGGACCGCGAAGTAGGCGTCCCAGAGCGGGAACCGGGCGACCCACGCCGCTGAGGGCGGTGGGTCACCGCCGCTCACCGGTGCCGCCGGCCGTGCCAGCGGAACGTGCTCAGACACAGCAGCAGACCTCCGATGCACCAGGCCGCGAGGACGAGCGCGGTCCGACCGTGCTCCCAGTCGGCCACCGCCTCCGCAGGGAGAATCGTGTCCGGAAGCATCGCCGAGCGGAAGCCCTGCGCCATCCATTTCAGCGGGAAGATCGAACCCAGCACGAGCAGCGGCTGCGGCAGCGCGCCGATCGGGGTGACGTAGATGCCGGAGACGAAGGCGAGCACCAGGTACGGCAGCTGGGTCACCGCCCCCGCGCTGCGGGCGGAGCCGATCACGCCGCTCACCGCGATGCCGAGCAGCGAGCACGCGGTGGCGCCGAGCAGGAACACCCAGCCGAAGGTGAGCCAGCGCGCCGGGTCGGTGGGCGGTCGCAGCTCGAACAGGAGCGCCCCGACGGCGAGCAGCAGCACGGTCTCCGCGGCGGCCACGACCGTCGTCTGCACGGTCTTGCCGAGGACGTACGCGGCCGGTGGCATCGGGGTGCCCCGCAGCCGCCGGAGGGTGCCGTCGTCCCGGTCGCCGGCGATGCCGGCGCCGAGGTTGACGAAGGTGGCGGACGCGACTCCCGCGGCGACCATGCTCGGCGCCAGGTACTGGGCGGCCGTGACGTCGCTTTCCGGGTAGACCCCGGAGACGATCGAGCCGAGCAGCGCGAGGATCACCACCGGCAGGGCGAAGGTGAAGGCCACCGCGTCCCACTCGCGGAAGAACACCTTCAGTTCGAGCCTGCCCCGGTGCAGCCCGAGCAGGAGCGCGGACGGGTGGCCGGTGCGGTGCGACGTCGTCACGGCCGGCCCTCGATCAGGTCGAGGTAGACGTCTTCCAGGCCGGGTGCGGTCACGGTGAGCCCGGGGACCGGGCCGCCGTGGCGGCGGGTCAGTTCGGCGATCACCGCCGCCGGGTCGTCGGTCCGCCGCTCACCGCCGGACCACCGCACGACGACCTGGTGGCCGGCCCGCCCGGCCAGGACCGCCGGCGGGTCGTCGGCGACCACCCGACCGCCGGCGAGCACCACCACCCGGTCGGCGAGTTGCTCCGCCTCGTCCAGGTAGTGCGTGGTCAACACGATCGTGGTGCCGGCGTCGGCGAGCGTGCGGACCAGGTCCCAGAACGCCCGTCGGGCCATCGGGTCGAAGCCGGTGGTGGGCTCGTCGAGGAAGAGCAGGCGGGGGTCGCCGACGAGGCCGAGGGCCACGTCCAGCCGGCGTCGTTGACCGCCGGAGAGCGCGCGGACCCGGGAGCGCGTCCGGTCGGTCAGTCCGACCACCTCGATCACCTCGGACGGGTCGCGGGGGGCGGGGAAGTAGCGGGCGAAGTGCCGGACCGCCTCGCCCACGGTCAGCTCACCGAGGTCGGTGGCCTCCTGCAGGACGACGCCGATGCCCGACCGCCACTCCCGGGCGGCGCGGCCGGACCGGCCGACCCGCGCCGGGTCCACGCCGAGCACGGTCACCTCGCCGCCGTCGCGCCCGCGGTGTCCCTCCAGGATCTCCACCGTGCTGGTCTTGCCCGCGCCGTTGGGACCGAGCAGGGCGACCACCTCGCCGTACGCGACGTCCAGGTCGATCCCGGCCAACGCGACCCGCCGGCCGTACCGCTTGTGCAGTCTGCGTACCCGGACCGCGGGGGAACTCGTCATGCCCTGATGCTCCGCCGGCCGGCGCGGTCGCGGCACGACCGGCCGGGCGACGACGGGTGTCCACCGGTCGACGGACACCGCCGTCGCCCGACCGGCCGTGACGGCGCGATCCGACCCGGCCGGGCTAGCGCAGCCGGCGGTGCAGCCAGGTCACGACCAGCTCGTCGAAGCCGGGCGCCCGCCTGCCCCGTACCCGGATGCCGTGGTCGGCGTCGGGGAAGACCACGACGGTGTGGTCGGGGTGACCGGTCCGGCCGAGGATCCGGTCGAGGGCCTCTACGCTCGCCTCGACCGGCACCTGCACGTCGTCCGCGCCGTAGACCGCCAGGAACGGGCGACGCAGGGCCGCCAGCGCCGGTTCCGGGTCGTGGTCGGCGATGCCCGCGAGGAAGCCGATCGACGCGGGTGAGGTGCCGGCGAGCAGCGGGTACCAGGGCGCGTCGTGCCAGGGTGCCTGCGCGGCGTGGACGTCGGCCGGGTCGTCGCCGGCGCGGACCCGGTCCACCTGTTCGTGCAACAGCGCCGTCGCCCGCCGGACGTCACGGTCGGTGAAGCCCTTCGCGGGCAGTTGGCGCCGGAGTCGGTACTCCTCCTGCGGCACGGGTCCCACCGCCGGGCCGGACACGCTCACCACGGCGGCGACCGCGGCGGGGGAGAGGGACGCGGCGAGCGGCGCGACCCAACCGCCCTGGCTGCCGCCGACCAGCGCGACGGCGTGCGGCAGCACGTCCGCCCGCGTCC
>NZ_CADEAU010000440.1 GCF_902825405.1 Micromonospora maritima
CTGGCCGGCGCGGTACGGACGGACGTGGGCGGGCTGGCCGGGCGGATGCCCTGGGCGGCGACGACCCCGACGGCGGTCACGCCGGTCCCGCCGAGGGTTGACGGGACGGCGGGCGCCGCCCGGCGCCCCGACCTGGTCGGCAGCGACCCCCTGGTGCTGCACCTGGGGCTGGACACCCGCCGGGCCCGCTACCTGGGCTGGGCGGCCTACACCGCGAACCGGACCGAGTCGATCCAGTACCGCGTGGGTGACGGGCGGCCGGTGCTGGTCGAGGTGAGCCCGGACCGCCGGGCGGTGTCCGAACTCCTGCTCAACGGCCTCCCCGGCGACGAGGGCGCGATCCCGGTGACGTTCGACGGCAAGGTCCGCGAGTTCCGGGTCGGGGGCGGCGGCGCGGTCCGGGCCTGGCAGCCGGTTCCCGGCCTCTACGCCCGGGCGAGCATGCTCGGTGGCGACCGGAGCGCCCTGACCGAGGCGGTGGGCGCCATCCGCTGGAACGAGGCACGCCGGTGCGACGCGCCGCTGCGGCTGGGCGCCGTGCCGCCGGACGCCCAGGTGGCCACCTGCGCGGTCGACGTGAGCGCGTTCCCGGGCGGCCTCACCGTCGAGCTGACTCTCGTCCGGGCGCCGACGGCCTCGATGGACGTCCAACTGGTCCACGGCGCGCAGATCGCGCGGGACGTCACCTCCGGCAACCGGACCGTGGGCGGACGTCCCGCCCAGCTCTCCTCCGACGGACACCGGCTCGAACTGCTCGGCATCCCGAAGGCGCACCTGACCGCCACGTTCGGCTGGCTGTGGCCGAACGAGCCGCCCGCGGGACAGGTCGACTTCACCGAGGCCGAGGCGGCGAGCGTGCTGGCCGGCACGCGGGTGGCGCCGGACCTGACCGACCCGGAGACCTGGGACTGACCCCCGCCGGCCGGGCCGCCCGACCCGGGCCGGTCCGGCCGGCGGCCCGTACGCTTGGTGACCGTGAGCCCCCGTCGCAACCGCCCCCGTCGGGACGAGACCACCGGCCTGGACGCCGAGCGCGCGCGCCACGGCGTGCCGACCGTGCAGCAGTGGCGCGACGGCGACTGGCAGGTGCGCGCGATCAGCGGTGGGGCGTCCGTCAAGACGTACCGCTGTCCCGGCTGCGACCAGGAGATCCGTCCGGGCGTGGCGCACCTGGTGGCCTGGCCGGCCGACGACCGGGGTGACCTCACCGACCGCCGGCACTGGCACAGCGGCTGCTGGCGGGCCCGGGACCGGCGCGGCCCCAACCTCCAGCGCGGCCGCGGCGCCCCCCGCTACGGCTGAGCGATCTGGATCACCAGGTTCCCGCCCCGGCGGGCGGCGGGGCCGGTGGCGCGGGAGACTGGCACGGTGAGCACTCCGATTCGCGCGTCGTCGATCCTGCCCGGCCGCCGGGAGGACATCGAGCTGCACACCGCCGACGGCCTCACGCTGGTCGGCGAGCTGGCCCGGCCGCTGGAGCGCGAGCCGGTCGCCACCCTGGTCTGCCTGCACCCGCTGCCCACCCACGGCGGGATGATGGACAGCCACGTGTTCCGCAAGGCGGCCTGGCGGCTGCCCGCGCTGGCAGACCTGGCCGTGCTCCGGTTCAACACCCGGGGCACCAGCAGCGTCCGCGGCACCAGCGAGGGGGCGTTCGACGGCGCCGTCGGCGAGCGGTTCGACGTGGCCGCCGCGATCGAGTACGCCGAGTTCCACGAACTGCCGAACATCTGGCTGGTCGGCTGGTCCTTCGGCACCGACCTGGCGCTCAAGTACGGCTGCGACCCGGCCGTGACCGGCGCGATCCTGCTCTCCCCGCCGCTGCGCTTCTCCGCACCCGAGGACCTCGCGGTGTGGGCCGAGTCCGGCCGGCCGCTCACCGCCCTGGTGCCGGAGTTCGACGACTACCTGCGCCCCGAGGAGGCCCGGCAGCGCTTCGCCGCGGTCCCGCAGGCCGAGGTCGTCGGCGTGGACGGCGCCAAGCACCTCTGGGTCGGCGACGCGGAGAGGGTGCTCGACGAGATCGTCCGGCGGGTCGCCCCCGACGTGTCCCTGCCGCTGCCGACCACCTGGGACGGCCCGATGGAGACCGGCGACGTCAGCGCGTACGCGGACCGCACCGTGGCCGCCTTCGCCGACACCCCGGTCCCCGGCCCGGCCCAGCGGCGGGCCGAGTAACGGCTCAGCGGGCGTCCTGCCGGGGCAGCACCACCTCGCGCAGGATCAGCTGCAACGCGGCCACCGTGGGAATCGCGATGAGCGCGCCCACCACGCCCAGCAGCGACACCCCGAGCAGCGCGGCGAGCAGCGCGGCCACCTCGTTCACCGACACCGCCCGACGCATGATCTTCGGATAGATCAGGTAGTTCTCCACCTGCTGGTAGACCAGGAAGAACACCAGGCAGGCGATGCCCACCGGCAGGTCGGTGGCGAGCCCGACCAGGGTCACCACCACCGCGCCGAGGGTCGCCCCGATCTGCGGGATCAGGTCGGTCACCGCGACCACCACGGCCAGTGCGAAGGGGTACGGCAGACCGACCACCAGCGCGAACACGAACGTGCTCGCCCCGGCCAGCACCGCGATGGCCAACGCGCCGACCATGTACGCGCCGACCCGGGTCAGGATCTCGTCGCCGATCAACCGGACCCGCTCCCGGCGGGAGCGCGGCACCAGCGCGTACCCGAGGTCCCGCAGCCTGTCGAAGTAGGCCAGGAAGTAGATCGTCAGCACCAGCACGGTCAGGACCCGGAAGATCGTGCCGAAGATCAACTGCGCGCCGCCCAGCACGCCGCCGAGCGCCCGGCCGATCGTGCCGGCGTCCGCCGCCGACCGGACCCGCTCCATCACGTCGTAGCGGACCACGAGGTCGTTGACCGTCGGGTTGCGGCGCAGGTCCTCGACGTAGCCGGGAAGCTGCTGCACGAACTGCCCGGACTGGGTCACCACCGGCGGCACCAGCGCCAGCAGCCCGCCGATGATCAGCAGCACGACGGTCAGCGTCACCACCGCCACGGCCAGCCCGTGCGGCAGCCCCCACCGGCGCAGCCGGACCACCGCCGGGTGCAGACCGACCGCGAGGAACAGCGCGATCACCACCAGCACCAGGATGCCGGCCGCGTTGCGCACGCCGAGGAAGACCGCGTACGCCAGCAGCACCCCCAGCGCCCCGGTGAAGCCGACCAGGAAGCTGCTGCGTCGCAACGGCCGCCCCGGAACCCCGTACCGTCCGCTCGACTCGAACTCACCGGGTTCGACGAGCACGTCGGCGTGGCCCGCTGTCGCTGCGGTGTCGGCGTCGCCCGCTTCCGCTGCGGTGTCCGCGGCACGGCCCGGGCGACCCCGGTGGACCGGGCCGGTGCGGTGCCCGGGCGGGCCGGCGTCAGGCACGGTCTCGGTACCGCGGTCCCCGTGGCGGCCGATGTCGTTCCGGACCGGTCCGCCGTCGTCCCCAGTCGTGGTGGTGTCGTTCCGGTCCGGGGTGGTGGCGTCCTGCTCGGCTGAGCCGGCGCGGTCGGTGGGGCGGTCCGTGGGGCGGTCGGCGGGGTCCGGCTCCGGACGCAACGCCTCGAACGGGTCGTCGTCCGAGGCGGCCGATCCCTCCTGCGACACCCGTGCCTCCCGGTTCCCGCTGCTCCGGCCGACCCGCGGAGCGACTCCCTGGCGGGCCGCGACCACGGACGCCGCGACCCCTGCCCGCAGGTTAGCCGCCACCGCCCGGGCGGACCATCCTTCCGATGCTTCCCGCCGCATCGAGGCACGCCCCTGTCCTCGGTTCGAGGCGGTGGGACGCCATGGGTGTGTCACAGCCGCCCATCGCCGGACACCGGCGTCCGTCCGCCCCGGCACGTCGGTATCGGGCGATATACCGCTGAGTCATGAATATGACCCAGCGGTATATCACCTTCGAGAGGTGCCATGGACCCGACGGCGTCACCCTCCGTCACACTTGGACGACGCAGGCGGCGACGGACTCGAGGCGGTGGCGGGCGGAACGTGGCGGGTGTCTGCGTGGTGCGCACGGTACGCGGGTATGCCGCCGCCCTCTCTGGCGACGCGGTGTGGATCGTGCCCGGCTTCGAGCGTGAGCGCGGGCTCGGGGAGGGTGAGCGATCCGGGACGGCCGGTTCGGCCAGCGGCCGACCCGCCGGAACGCGGGGTCGGGTCAGTCCTTGTCGACGGTGACCGTGCTCGGCTTGGCGCTGCGCTCGTCGGTGGTGGGCTTCGTCGGGCGCTTGCCGTTCTCTCCGGTACTGGTGATCTTCGTCGGGGTGGCCCCGCGACCGCCCTCGCCCGGCACCGCGGCCACGGTGGGCTCGCCGTCGACGCCCGCGCCGCCGGGGGAGTCCATGGTGGTCACCGGCTCGCCGACCGGCTTGGCCTTCCCCGCCTCCACCGGCTCACCCGCCGACTTGACCGGCGCGGACCCGTTGGCCGGAGCCGCCGCCG
>NZ_CADEAU010000441.1 GCF_902825405.1 Micromonospora maritima
CGGCCGGACCGCCGCGGCGGCCCACACCTGGGTCCACGCCTGGCGGCCGGAACCCACCACCCCGAGCGTGGCGGCGTCCGCGCGGGCCAACGCGTCCACGGCGACACCGCCCAGCCCGCCGGTACGCCGGGAGCCCAGCTCCTCGCCGACGGCGATGGCGCGCACCGCGCCGGTGGTGGCGTCGTGCAGCACCACGAGCTGCCCGCTCTCCGGGTGCCCGAACGTGTCGTAGGAGCGGAAGCCGTACCACTCGCCGGTGAGGTGCCCGGCGGTGAGCACCATCCGGCCGCCGCCCAGCGGCGCGGACGCCCGGGGCGGGGCGATCAGCCGGCCGGCGTACGCGGCCAGCAGCGCGTCCCGCATGGCGGCGACGGTGCGCGGGGCGTCCAGGGCCGCCGCGACGTCCTCGTCGGAGAAGAGCACGGTCATGGGAGCCATCCTGCAACTTGAAGTTCGCGTGAACTCCAGCGATGGTGGCCTTTCTCACCACGCCTCCGGTTCCGCCCGTCCGGTGCTAGCGTCGGCCAGGACGGCCCGTGGGTCGTCCCGGACGAGTGGTGGGCGTACCCGGTCAGGCCAAGACGCCCCGCGTGAACCGACCGCCGCCCGGCCGACCGCGCCGGGCCCGCCCGTCAGAGGTGATCGTCATGGCCTGGATCGTGCTGGTGCTCTCCGGACTGCTGGAGACCGCGTGGGCGATCGCGCTGGACCGCAGCGCCGGCTTCACCCGTCCGCTCCCCTCCGCCGTCTTCGCCGTCACGCTCGTCGGCAGCATGGCCGGCCTGGCGTACGCGCTGCGCGACATCCCGGTCGGCACCGGCTACGCGGTGTGGGTCGGCATCGGCGCGGTGGGCACCGCGCTGGTCGGCATGCTCGCGCTCGGCGAGCCGGCCAACCTGCCCCGGATCGCCTGCCTGCTGTTGGTGGTGGCCGGCGTGGTCGGCCTGAAACTCTTCCACTGATCGATGGCTGATCCGGTTTGGACAGCGGTCGCGCCGGGGTAGGTGATCCTCAGCTCACCGGCAGAGATCACCTCACGGAGGACACCATGGCCGACATCCACGCCACCGCCCGCCCGCGCAGCAACGCCGCCCGGATCTGCACCATCATCGCCTTCGTCTTCGCGGCCATCGCGATCTTCGTGCCGTTCCTCGGCCTGGTCGGGCTGATCCTCGGCATCGTCGGCGCGGTGCTCGGTGACAAGCCGCTCGGCTGGTACGCCGCCGTCGCGAGCGTCGCCGGCGCCGTCCTCGGTTTCATCCTCGCCGCCGCGATCCTGAACGCCTGACCACAGTCGTCAGCACCACGAGGGCCCGCCGGATCGTCCGGCGGGCCCTCGTCGTGCACCCGGCTACTCCTCGCCGCCGCGCAGGCCGACCAGGACCTCCTCCAGCTCGTCCGGCTTGACCAGCACGTCCCGGGCCTTGGAGCCCTCGGACGGGCCGACCACGCCCCGGGTCTCCATCAGGTCCATCAGCCGGCCCGCCTTGGCGAAGCCGACCCGCAGCTTGCGCTGGAGCATCGAGGTCGAGCCGAACTGCGAGGTGACCACCAGCTCGACCGCCTGCACCAGCAGGTCGAGGTCGTCGCCGATGTCCTCGTCGATCTTCTTCTTGCTGTCCTGCGCCGGGGCCAGCACGTCCGGGCGGAACTCCGGCTCCCGCTGGTCCTTGCAGAACTTGACCACGTCGGCGATCTCGCGCTCGGTCACCCAGGCGCCCTGGATCCGCACCGGCTTCGACGCGCCCATCGGCAGGAACAGGCCGTCGCCCCGGCCGAGCAGCTTCTCCGCGCCGGGCTGGTCGAGGATGACCCGGGAGTCGGCGAGCGAGGACGTGGCGAACGCCAGCCGGGACGGCACGTTGGCCTTGATCAGACCGGTGACCACGTCCACCGAGGGGCGCTGGGTGGCCAGCACCAGGTGGATGCCGGCGGCCCGGGCCAGCTGGGTGATCCGGACGACCGAGTCCTCCACGTCGCGCGGCGCGACCATCATCAGGTCGGCCAGCTCGTCCACGATCACCAGCAGGTACGGGTAGGGGCGCATCTCCCGCTCGCTGCCCGGCGGGGCCTTGATCTCGCCGTTGCGCACCTTGCGGTTGAAGTCGTCGATGTGCCGGACCCCGTTGGCGGCGAGGTCGTCGTAGCGCATGTCCATCTCGCGCACGACCCACTCCAGCGAGTCGGCCGCCTTCTTCGGGTTGGTCACGATCGGCGTGACCAGGTGCGGAATGCCCTCGTAGCCGGTCATCTCGACCCGCTTCGGGTCGATCAGCAGCAGCCGTACCTCGTCCGGCGTGGCCCGGGTCAGGACGGACACGAGCAGCGAGTTCAGGCAGGACGACTTGCCGGCGCCGGTGGCGCCCGCGATCAGGATGTGCGGCATCTTCGCCAGGTTGGCCACCACGTAGCCACCCTCGATGTCCTTGCCGAGCGCCACCACCATCGGGTGGTGGTCGCTGGTCGCGGCCCGCGAGCGCAGCACGTCGCCGAGCGACACGTTCTCCGGGTCGGTGTTGGGGATCTCCACGCCGACCGCGCTCTTGCCCGGGATCGGGCTGAGGATGCGCACGTCCGGCGACTTCACCGCGTACGCGATGTTGCGGGACAGCTGGGTGATCCGCTCGACCTTGACGCCCGGACCCAGCTCGACCTCGTAGCGGGTGACGGTCGGGCCGCGGGTGAAGCCGGTGACCGCGGCGTCCACGTCGAACTGCTCGAACACGCCGGTCAGCGCGGCGATCACCTCGTCGTTGGCCTTGCTCCGGGTCTTCGGCGCGGCGCCGCTGCCGAGCATGTTGGCCGGCGGCAGCGTGTAGTCGCCGGCCAGCCCCGTGAGCGCGAGCTGCTCGGCGCGGGTCGGCAGCGGCGAGTGCTCCGGCGGGTCCACCGGCTTGCGGTTCGCCGGCACCTTCATCTTGCGCGGCAGCACGATGGTGTCCTGGAGGTCCACGCCGGCCAACTCGTCGTCCGGGTCCAGCGGGTCCATCGGCGGCGGGAGCCGCTTCGCCGGCCGCCTGCGGGCCGGCTTCGCCGGCGCCTCGACCTCGGCGGCCTCCTCCTCGATGGCGGGCGCGTCCGGGTCGGCGCGCAGCCCCAGCCGCTCCGGGATCTTGTTGATCGGGGTCGCGGTGACCACCAGCAGGCCGAACACCAGCAGCAGGAGCAGCAGCGGCATGGCCACCCAGGCGGTCACCGCCGACTTCAGCAGGTCGCCCACCCCGGCGCCGAGCAGGCCGCCGGCGTAGTCGCGCTGCACCTCGTCGACCGGGTTCTGGCCGATGTGCAGCATCGCGGCGGTGGCCAGCAGCATGGAGCCCCAGCCGACCAGCCCACGGCCGCGATGCTCGGGGTCGGCGGGCGTGCGCATCAGCCGCCACGCACCGACCATGAACAGCACCGGCAGCACGATGGAGATCGCCCCGACGAAGAGCCGCACGGTGTCGGCCAGGTGCCGGCCCACCGGCCCGGCGCCACCGCCCCAGATGCCCACCGCACTGAGGATGGCCAGGCCGAACAGGAGCAGACCGGCGCCGTCGCGGCGGTGCTCCGGGTCCAGGTCCCGAGTGGACGCGGCCTGCCGGCCGGCCGCCCGGAAGCCCCAGCCGACCGTGTGCGCCAGCCCCATCCACATCGCGTTGACGGCGCGGCCGACGAACGCGGCCGGGCTCGGCCCGGACGCCGGGCGCCGCCGCACGGGCTTGCGAGCCGTCTTCTTCGCCGGTTGGCGCGCACGGTTGTTCGTGGTGCCACGCGGCGACGCGCCGCGCCGCCGGCTCGCCTGAGAGGTACGGCCCGCCATAGAGTCACGGTAACGGCGGTACCCGGCGGAACGCCGCTTTTCCGGGTCGTGTCCGCGCGTCGCAGCACGGATCGGACCGTCGTTTGTGTTATTCGCCTCAGAAGGGATGCCCGATGGCGTCGCCGGAGATCGAGGACGGTCCGGACGGTCCCCTGGCCGGACACCCGCAGGCGTTGCGGCCGCTGACCGACGAGCTGATCGCCGCCGTGCTGACCCACCGCGGGTACGCGGTGGCCGAGGAGCCCGACGGCGCGCTGGCCGGGCGCTGGGAGCGGAGCCTGATCTGGTTCCACCGCCGGGGCGGGGCCGGTGAGCTGCTCCAGGTCCGCACCGTGACCGCGTACCGGTTCGGCATCGAGCGGGTGCCCGACCTGCAGGCGTTCTGCAACACCTGGAACCACGACCGGCTGTGGCCCAAGGCGTACGTGCACGTCGCCGACGACGGGACGGCCCAGGTCTGCGGCGAGGTCACCACCGACCTGGAACGCGGCGTCACCCCGCACCAGCTCGACCGGCTCGTCGAGTGCGGCGTCACCACCGGCTGCCAGCTCGCCGACGCCGTCGCCGAGCTGCCCGGCGGGTCGGTCCGGTGACGACCGCGCGGGACCGCGGGCTGGCCGCCGCGCT
>NZ_CADEAU010000442.1 GCF_902825405.1 Micromonospora maritima
GGCGGTGCCAGCGGCCGTGCCCGTTCGCCCCGATCAGCGCCACTCGCGGCGGCCCGCCGCCGCTCACCGGGCGCCTGCCAGCGTGGCCCGGACGCCGTGGCGTTCCAGCGCGGTGAGCCAGCCGGTCACGTCCGCGCGGACCTCCTCGTCGGCGGCCAGGTCGGCGGGGAACACCTCGCGCAGCGCGAACACCGCGTCCACCACCCCGGCCGGGGTGTGCGCTCCGGCGGCCAGCGCGGTGCGCAGCCGGTCGGCAAGCGGATCGTCCAGCGGCAACGGCCGGCCGTCGTCGGCGTACCCGAGCAGGAACCGCAGCCACGCGGCCACCACGAGCGCGCTCCACCGCGCCGACCGGCCGGTCGCCCGCAGGTCGGCGACGGTGTGCAGCACCCGCTGCGGCAGCTTCTGCGAGCCGTCCATGGCGACCTGCCACGTCCGGTGCCGGATCGCCGGGTTGCCGAAGCGGGCCAGCACCTGCTCGCCGTAGGCGGCCACGTCGACGCCGGGCGGTGGGGTGAAGCTGGGCGCGATCTCCTCGGCGACCAGCCGCCGCAGCACCGCGTCCAGGTGCGGCAGCGTCAGCGCCTCGGCCACCGTCTCCGCGCCGGCCAGCGCACCCAGGTACGCGGTGGCCGAGTGCACGCCGTTGAGCGCCCGCAGTTTCAGCCGCTCCCACGGGCCGGCGTCGTCGGTGAGCACGGCGCCGGAGCGTTCCCAGGCCGGCCGGCCGGCGGGGAAGTCGTCCTCGATCACCCACTGCGACCACGGTTCGGCGGCGACCGCCGCCAGGTCGGCCACGCCCAGCGCCCGCCGGGCGGCGTCCCGGGTCGCGTCGGTGCTGGCCGGCACGATCCGGTCGACCATGGTGCCGGGGCAGGTCACCGCCGCCAGCACCCGCTCGGCGCTCGCGTCCGGCACCCGGGCCAGCGCGAGGCACTGCGCCACCAGCCCGTGCAGCCGCCGCCCGTTGGCGGGCAGGTTGTCGCAGCTCACCAGCGCGATCGGCCCGGCGTCGGCGGCGGCCCGGGCGAGCAGCCCGCGCACCAGCAGGCCCGGCACGGTACGCGGGGGACGGCCGGTGGTCAGGTCGGCGGTGAGGTCCGCGTCCACGGTCAGCGCGGCGGTCACCGGGTCCAGCCGGTACGCCTTCTCCGTCACCGTCAGCGTGACCACCCGGATCGCCGGGTCGGCGAGCAGGCCGACCACCGCGTCCGGGTCGCCCGCCGCGTGCCGTACCCCGGCGAGCGCGCCGACCACCCGGGTGGCCGCGCCGTCGGCGGCGAGCGTGGTGACGCTGAACAGGCAGTCCTGCGCGGCCAGGGCGTCGACCACGTCGGTGCTGCGCGGTGCGACGCCGACGATGCCCCAGTCGCCGCCGGCCGCGCCGACCGCCGCCTCGGTGTGCACGGCCTGGTGGGCGCGGTGGAACGCGCCGAGGCCGAGGTGGACGATGCCGGCCGGCACGGTGCCGGGGCGCAGCAGCGGCCGGGACTCCGGTGGCAGGTGACGCAGCGTGGCCAGGCCGAGCCGGTCGGCGGTCAGCGCCATGCCGGGCCGTCCGGGAAGCGGAACTCCGCGATCGACTCCGGGCGCATGGTGGAGCTGTAGCCGGGGGCGGTGGGCAGCAGGTAGCGCCCGCCCCGGGTGCGGACCGGGTCGATGAAGTGTTCGTGCAGGTGGTCGACGTACTCGACCATCCGGCCGTCCAGGCTCGTGCCGACCCGCAGGTGGTCGAAGACCGCGAGGTGCTGCACGTACTCGCACAGGCCGACGCCGCCGGCGTGCGGGCAGACCGGCACGCCGAACTTCGCCGCCAGCAGCAGTTCGGCGAGCACCTCGTCCACGCCGCCGACGCGGCAGGCGTCGACCTGCATCACGCCTATCGCCTCGGCCTGGAGCAACTGCTTGAAGATCACCTTGTTGGCGGCGACCTCGCCGGTGGCGACCCGGCAGCGTCCGCCGGTCAGCTCGGTGACCGCGCGGGCGATCCGGGCGTGCCCGAGCACGTCGTCGGCGTGCGTGGGCTCCTCGATCCAGTACGGGTCGACCTCGGCGAGCACGCCCATCGCGGCGATCGCCTCGTCCACGTCCCACACCTGGTTGGCGTCCATCATCAGCAGCGCGTCCGGGCCGATCTCGGCCCGGATGATCCGGGCCCGCCGCAGGTCGTCCTCGATCCGCCCGCCGACCTTCATCTTCATCGCGCGCCACCCCTGCGCGTACGCGTCGCGGGTCAGCGCGCGCACCTGCTCGTCGGGATAGCCGAGCCAGCCGACCGAGGTGGTGTACGAGGGGAACCCGTCGCGTTCCAGCCCGGCGAGCCGGTCGGCCAGGCCGTCGCGTCCCTTGTCGAGGATGGCCGCCACCTCGTCCGGGGTGAGCGCGTCGGTGATGTGGTGGAAGTCGATCGTCGCGACCAGCTCGTCGGTGGGCGCCTCGGCGAGGAACCGCCACATCGGCTTGCCGGCCAGCTTGGCACGCAGGTCCCAGACCGCGTTGACGAGCGCGCCGGTGGCCATGTGGATCACGCCCTTCTCCGGGCCGAGCCAGCGCAGTTGCACGTCGGCGGCCAGGGAGCGCCAGAACGCGACGGGTTCGGCGGCGATCTCGGCGACGGTGCGTCCCCGCACGTGGTGGGCGAGCGCGCGGACCGCCGCGCAGGTGATCTCGTTGCCGCGGCCGTTGGTGAACGTGAACCCGGTGCCGGTCGGGCCGCCGTCGGTGGTCAGCTCCACGTACGTGGCCGAGTAGTCGCCCCTGTTGATCGCGTCCGAGCCGTCGCCGCTGGCGGCGGTGGGGAAGCGTACGTCGTGCACCGCGACGTCGACGATCGTGGTCATGCGGGCCCACCTCCGAACTTGAAGACCTGCTTGGGCAGCCGGTACGCCAGGTCGACGATGGTCTCGGCCGCCTCGTCCTCGCCGAGGCGGTGCTCGGCGACCAGGCGGGCGAGGAAGCCGGCGTCGACCCGGCGGGCCACGTCGTGGCGTACCGGGATGGAACAGAACGCGCGGGTGTCGTCGACGAACCCGGCGGTGTTGTAGAAGCCGGCCGTCTCGGTGACCGCCTCCCGGAACCGGCGCAGCACCTCGGGGGAGTCCAGGAACCACCAGGGCGCGCCGAGGCGCAGCGCCGCGTACCCGCCGGCGAGCGGGGCGAGTTCCCGGGTGAACGTGTCCTCGTCGAGCGTGTAGAGCACCACGGTGAGCCGGGGGTCGTTGCCGTGCGCGTCGAGCAGCGGCGCGAGGCCGTGCACGTACTCGGTGGCCTGCGGCACGTCGCCGCCCACGTCGCGGCCGTGCCGGGCGTGCAGCCAGCGGTTGTGGTTGCGGACCGCGCCCGGGTGCAGTTGCATGACCAGGCCGTCGTCGAGCGACATCCGGGCGAACTCCAGCAGCATGTGCGCCCGGAACGCCTCGGCGTCGGCGGCGTCGGCCAGGCCGCGCCGGCCCTTGTCGTAGAGCGCCGCGGCCTGCGCCGGGCCGAGATCGAGGGTACGGGCGGTGGGGTGCCCGTGGTCGGACGAGGTGGCCCCGGCGGCGGCGAACGCCTCCCGCCGTGCCCGCAGCGCGGCCAGGTATCCGGCGTAGGTGCCGGTGTCCTGCCCGGAGACCTCGGCGAGGCGGTCCACGTTGTCCGACCAGTTGTCGAACTCCATGTCCACCACGTCGTCCGGGCGGAACGTGGTGACCACCCGCCCGCCCGGCCCGCCCCAGCCGTCGGCGGCGAGCTTGGCGTGCCTGCCCAGGTCGTCCAGCGGCGACTCGGTGGTGGCGAGCACCTCGATGCCGAAGCGTTCGAACAACGCCCGGGGCCGGAACCCCGGTTCGGCCAGGCGCGCGGCGAGCGCGTCGTAGACGGTGTCGGCGGTGGCCGGGCTCAGCGGCGTGTCGACGCCGAACACGTGCCGGAACGTCTGCTCCAGCCACAGCCGTGACGGGGTGCCGCGGAACAGGTGCCAGTGCGCGGCGAAGCGCCGCCAGACGGTGCGCCCGTCGGTCTCGACCGGGCTGCCGTCGACGCTCGGCACGCCCAGGTCGGCCGGGGGTACGCCCTGGCTGAGCAGCATCCGGGTCAGGTAGTGGTCGGGCACGATCAGCAGCCGGGCCGGGTCGGGGAACGGCTGGTCCTCGGCCAGCAGCCCGGGGTCGACGTGCCCGTGCGGGGAGATGATCGGCTGCTGCGCGGCGAGCGCGTACAGCTCGCGCGCCAGGGCGCGCAGGCCGGGCTCGGCGGGCAGCAGCAGATCGCTGGGGGAGATGATCGGCACGGGGGAGGGCTCCTCGGTCAGGGCAGGGTGAGCAGGTCGGCGACCCGGGTGGGCGCGCCGGTCTCCAGCGAGCGGTTGGCGGCCAGGCCGGTGAGCAGCGCCAGCGCGCCGTCGCGGGCGGTGGCGGCGCGGCCGAGCGGGTCGGGTTCG
>NZ_CADEAU010000443.1 GCF_902825405.1 Micromonospora maritima
CGAGGTGCTCGACGCCTGGGCCCGTCTCATCGTCTCCTGCGCCTGCGTGGTCGACCCCGGCCGGGTGCTGCTCAGCGGCGCCGCGGCCGACCTCGACGACGCCGCCGTGGCGCGGCTCCAGGCGCTGGTGTCCGCCGCCGCGCCCAGCCCCACCGAGGTCCGCCGCGCGGTGCTCGGTGACCGGGCGGTGCTCTACGGCGCGATCAGCTACGCCCTCTCGGCCGCCGCGTCCGGCCTGTCCGCCCTGCTACCCGCTCCCTGATCCCACCGATCCCCCTCACACCCCTCGGAGGTACCCCATGAGACGTCGACTCCTGCTCGCCGGAGCGCTCGCCACCGTCCTCGCCGCCGGCACCGCCTGCGGCGGCGGCTCCGGTGACTCCGGCGGCGGCGCGGCCGAGAAGCTCACCATCTACACGGCCCGCGACAAGAAGGTCACCACCTACGTCGTCGACAAGTTCACCGCCAAGTACCCCGAGTACAAGGGCAAGGTCGAGGTGCTCAACCTGGGCGCCCAGGAGATCCTGGAGCGGGTCCGCGCGGAGAAGGCCAACCCCCAGGCCGACGTCTGGTGGGGCGGCACGCAGCAGGGCCTGGCCGCCGGTGCCTCCGAGGACCTGCTGGCGGCCTGGCAGCCGTCGTTCGCCGGCAAGATGGACGCGGCGTACAAGGACCCGCAGGGCCGGTGGTTCGGCGAGATCCTGCTGCCCGAGGTCATCATGTACAACAACAAGGCGCTCACCCCGGAGCAGGCCCCGAAGGACTGGGACGACCTGCTGAAGCCGGAGTGGAAAGACAAGATCATCATCCGCGACGTGGCCGCCTCCGGCACCATGCGGTCGATCTACGCCTCGATGATCCAGCGGCAGTCGCCCGACGGCAGCAACCCGCAGCCGGGCTACGACTGGCTGAAGAAGCTCGACGCCAACACCGGCGCGTACGCCGCCAACCCGACCGACCTCTACCTGAAGCTGTCCCGCCAGCAGGGCACGCTGAGCGCCTGGAACCTGCAGGACATCCTGCTCCAGGCCAACCAGGCCAACATGCCCTTCGGCTACGTGATGCCGGCCTCCGGCGCGCCGGTCCTGGTCGACGGGCTGGCCCAGGTCAAGGGCGGCAACAGCGAGGGCGCGCAGAAGTTCCTCGAGTTCCTCTTCGACGACTCCCTGCGGGCCGAGCTGGCCAAGGACTACTACCAGATCCCGGCCGTGGACATCGCGCAGAAGCCGGAGTGGCTGGCCCAGCTCGACCTCAAGCCGCTGGACGTCGACTGGGACGTGATCGGCAAGAACGAGACCGAGTGGATCAACCACTGGAACAGCCAGATCAAGAACAAGGGCTGACCGGACGGGACGCCGGGTGCGTCCGCGCACCCGGCGTCCCGCCACCACCAGGTACCGCCCACCCGTCACCGGTCCGATCCGGTTACCGGACGCAAGGAGAGGCATCATGATCGATGTCACGCTGGAGTCGGTGAGCAAGCGCTTCCCGCGTGCCGGCGACACCGCGGCGGTCGACGACGTCGACCTCCGCATCGGCGCGGGGGAGTTCTTCACCCTGCTCGGCCCGAGCGGCTGCGGCAAGACCACCACCCTGCGGATGGTGGCCGGCTTCTACTTCCCCAGCTCCGGCCGGATCCGCTTCGGCGCGGAGGACGTCACCAACCGGCCGCCGAACAAGCGCGACACCGGCATGGTCTTCCAGAACTACGCGCTCTTCCCGCACCTGAGCGTCGCCCAGAACGTGGCGTACGGCCTGAAGATCCGCAAGGTCGGCCGGGCCGAGTCGACGCGGCGGATCGAGGAGGCGCTCGGGCAGGTCCACCTCGCCGGGTACGGCGACCGGCGCATCGACCAGCTCTCCGGCGGCCAGCAGCAGCGCGTCGCGCTGGCCCGGGCCCTGGTGATCCGCCCGCGCACGCTGCTGCTCGACGAGCCGCTGTCCAACCTCGACGCCAAGCTGCGCGAGGAGACCCGGGTGGAGATCCGCCGGATCCAGAAGGACAGCGGCACCACGGCGCTCTACGTCACCCACGACCAGGCCGAGGCGATGGCCATGTCGGACCGGATCGCGGTGATGGAGTCCGGCCGGGTCCGCCAGGTCGGCACGCCGCAGGAGATCTACCACCGGCCCGCCACCGCGTTCGTGGCCCGCTTCATCGGCCGCAGCAACGTGCTCGACCTGCCGGTGGTCGCGGCCGACGCGGAGCGCGTCACCGTGGCGCTGCCCGGCGGCTGGGAGGTCCCGGTCGCCGCGCCCGCCGACCACGGGCTCGCCGCGGGCGCGACCGCCCTGGTCAGCGTCCGGCCCGAGCACATCGCGCTCACCTCCGCCACCGCCGAGGGTGCGCTCACCGGCCGGGTGACCGAGCTGGAGTTCACCGGCATGGCCACCAACCTGCTTGTCGACGTGGCCGGCGAACCGGTCCAGGTGGCCGCGATCGACGTGCCGGCCGGCCTGGGCGTGGGTGACCAGGTCGGGCTGCGCCTGCCGCCGGAGCGGATGTGGGTGGTCGGCGCATGAGCACGATCCCCGCGACCCCGAGCGCGGCCACCGTCCCGCCGGTCACGGACGACCCCACCCCACCGTCGCGTCCGCGGTCCCGCCGTCCGGCGCTCAACGCCAACTCGCGCTGGTTCCCGTACCTCCTGGTGTTCCCGCTGGCGCTGGTCCTGTTCGGCTACGTGGTCCAGCCGATGCTCGCCACCTTCGGCGAGAGCGTCGGGGTGGACGGGCCGGCGAACTGGGCCAGCTTCCTCACCGGTGACGGCGTGGCCCGCTCCGCGCTTGTCACCTCGCTGCTGATCTCGGCGGCGAGCGTGCTGCTCTGCGGCGTCGTCGGCGTGGCCATGGCGTTCCTGCTCAAGCGGTTCTCGTTCCCCGGCCGCCGGCTCATCGAGGCGATCATCCTGGTGCCGGCGGCGCTGCCGCCGCTGATCGGGGCGATCTCGTTCCAGCTGCTCTACAGCGAGACCGGCATCCTGCCGCGCGCGTTGCAACAGCTGTTCGGCACGGAGAACCCGGTGCTGCCGTTCAGCGGCATCGCCGGCGTGCTGGTGGTGCACACGTTCACCATGTACCCGTTCTTCTACCTCGCCACGTCCGCCGCGCTCGTCGGGATGGACCCGTCGGTCGAGGAGGCCGCCTACAACCTCGGCGCGGGCCGGGTCCGGGTGTGGCGGACGGTGCTGCTGCCGATGCTCACCCCGGCGCTGGTCTCCGCCTCGCTGCTGGTCTTCATGACCTCGCTGGCCTCGTACACCGCCCCGCTGCTGTTCGGTGTGGACCAGACCATGACCATGCAGATCTACATCAACCGCACCAACGGCGACCTGCCGATGGCCTCGACCTACGCGTCGGTGCTGGCCGTGGTGTCGGTGCTGTTCCTGCTCGGGATGCGCTGGTACGAGGGGCGGCGCAGCTACCGCTCCCAGTCCAAGGGGGTGGCCAGCCACCGCCGGGAGCTGACCAACCCGTTCGCCCGCTGGCTGGCGCTGCTCGCCTCGCTGCTCGCCGTCGTGGTGCTGCTCGCCCCGGTGGCGACCATCGCCCTGGTGGCGTTCAGCCTGGACGGGTCGTGGACCACCGAGGTGATCCCGTCCGGCTACACCACGCAGAACTTCGTCACCATCTTCTCCGACCCGGACGCGTACCGGCCGATCCTCAACTCGCTGCAGATGAGCCTGCTCGCCACCGTCGGCTGCGTCGTGGTCGGCGTGCTCATCGCGTACGCGGTGCGCCGGCTGGACTTCCGCGGGCGCGGCCTGCTGGACGTGGCGGTCATGCTGGCCTGGGCGCTGCCCGGCACGGTGGTCGCGATCAACCTGATCTCGGCGTTCAGCACCGGCAACGCGTTCAGCTTCGGGCAGGTCCTGATCGGCACCTTCTGGATCATGCCGCTGGCCTACTTCGTCCGCTTCCTACCGCTGGTGTTCCGCTCCAGCTCGGCGACGCTGGCCCAGCTCGACCCGTCGCTGGAGGAGGCCGCCCGCAACCTCGGCGCGTCCTGGTGGCGGGCGTTCGGCACGGTCACGCTGCGGCTCATGCTGCCGGGTGTGCTGGCCGGCGCGCTGCTCGCGTTCGTCAACGGCGTCGGCGAGTTCGTCGCCTCGGTGCTGATCTACACCTCGGAGACCGCGCCGATCTCGGTGGAGATCAACAACCGGATGTACTCGTTCGAGGTCGGCACCGCCGCCGCGTACGGCATGCTCCAGGTCGCCCTGATCTTCGTGGTCATGGTGATCTCCGGTCGGCTGGAGACCGGCGGCCGGGCGAGCCGGGAGGCGACGAAGTGGACGGCGTGACCGCCCGCTGGGCCGCCGACGGCGGGCTGCTGCCCGCCGCCGGCATCCCCGGCGGCGAACTGGCCGACGTGGTCGCGGCGGCGGACTTCGCGGTGCTGCCGGTCG
>NZ_CADEAU010000444.1 GCF_902825405.1 Micromonospora maritima
AGCGCGGCCCCGGCGGCGTTGGCCAGCCAGGCCGCCGAGCCGGCGGGGCCGAGCAGCGCGGCCGCCCGGTCGGCGTCACCGACCACCTCGGACAGCCGGACCGGCAGCAACGACTCGAACGTGACCATGCCGAAGCCCCAGAACAACTCGACCGCGACCAGGGCCAGCAGCACCCGGTTGCGGCGCAGCAGGCCGACGGCCCGCCCGACCATCCGGGGCGCCTCGACCACCGACGCGCGCAGCGTGGCCGTGCCGGAGGCGGGTCGCCGTTCGACGAGCAACGCCAGCAGCGCCACGATCGAGACCGCCTGGAGCACGATCGCGACGAGCACCGGCAGCGTCAACGCGCTGACCGGACCGACCGGCCCGAGCGCCACCAGGCCGCCGCTGAGCAGCGCGCCCGCGCCGATGGCGACGCCGACGACGGTGCCGGCCCAGCCGAGGCCGCGCTCGTACCCGGCGTCCGGGTCGGCGGCCAGCGTGGCGTCGACGTACCAGGACTCCAGCGGGCCGCTGTCGAGCGCCCGGTAGACGCCCTGCAACGCCCAGACCAGGAAGAACGTCCAGAACGAGTCGGCCACCGCCATCAGCGCCAGCGAGGCGAGGCAGACCACCCAGGCGGCCAGCAGCACCGGCTTGCGGCCGAGCGCGTCGGCGAACCCGCCGGTGGGCAGTTCCAGCGCCAACACCACCAGGCCCTGCGCGGTGAAGACCAGGCCGATCTGGGACAGCGAGAGCCCGCGCTCCTGCATGAGCAGGATCATCACCGGGATCATCAGGCCGCTGGGCAGCCAGCGCAGGCCGTAGAGGGTGAGGTAGCGGAACCGGACCTGGCGTACGGACAGCGCGCTCACGGCTTCTCCCCGGCCGGCGGCAGCACCGTGCTCAGCGGGAAGGCGGCCAGGTAGAGCTGCACCATCTCGGCGTCGGGGTCGTCCGGGTCGGTCTCGTCCCGGTGCCGTTCGAAGACCGCGAAGACCTCGGCCTTGATCGCCTCCAGGCGGGCTGCCGGGATGCGCATGAAGAAGTCACCCATGCCGTAGGCGTCGCGCCAGGCGGGCGACCACTCGTGGCGCCCGGCGAACCAGCGCTCCGCGTGGTGGGCGAAGAAGCGGACGTAGTCCTCCTCGATCCACTCGATGGCGGCCCGCGCGTCCGGGTCGTCGTCGAAGTCGGAGGCCTCCCAGCTGGTGGCGTCGTGCGCGGCGCGCCAGTAGCGCTGCCGGCCGGTGCCGAGGCTCGGGTCCTCGACCACGAGACCCACCTCGGCGAGCTGACGCAGGTGGTAGCTGGTCGCGCCGGTGTTGGTGCCGAGCATCTCGGCGAGGGCGGTGGCCGTGGCGGGACCACCCACCCGCAGCGCCCCGATCAGCCGCATGCGCAAGGGCTGGGCCAGGGCGCGCACCTGGCGGTGGTCGATGCGCACGGCGCGGTCCTCGGTCCGCTTCTTCTGCTCCATGCAATGCACAATATCTGTGCACACGTCCTGTGCACAACTAGCTTGCAAAGAAGGTGTGCAACTAGGCGTACAGCTCGCTGACGGCGCGCAGCCGGGTCCGCAGCAGCCCCGCGGCGCGGGCGGAGTCCAGCACCACCTCACCCGGCCGGTGCAGGCCGGCGGCGGCGATCGTGGTCGTCCGCAGCCCGCCCGCGTCCACCCCGTCGTACCGGGCCACCAGCAGGCCCAGCTCGGCGCGGCTCACCGCCTCCGGCCCGGCCACGTTCAGCAGCCCGGCGTAGTCGCCCGGCACCAGTTCGAGCACGGCCGCGGCGAGGTCGGCCACGTGGACCGGGCAGCGCAGCTCGTCCGTGAACAGCGTCGCCCGTCCGGCCAGCGCGTCCCGGCAGAGCTGGATCTGCTTGCTGCCCTCCCCCACGATCAGCGAGGTCCGCACCAGCGCGGCACCGGGATCCACCGCTCGTACCGCCGTCTCCGCCGCCGCCTTCGCCGCGCCGTACGCGTGCAGCGGCGTGGGCACGTCCTCGTCCGCGTAGGGCTTCGGCCGCCCGGCGTGCAGCGCGTCGCTGGACAGGTGCACCAACCGGGCGCCCACCTCGGCGGCGGCGACCGCGATGTGGGCCGCCCCGTCCGCCGTGACCGCCCAGTCGTCGTACCGGTAGGGGGTGGCCACGACCGCGTCGGGGCGTACCCCGGTCAGCAGCGCGCGCACGGCGGCGCGGTCGGTCACGTCGAGCCGGTGCGCGACGACGCCCGGCACCGCGACGGCCGCGCGGTGGTACGTGCCGACCACCCGGTGCCCGGCGGCCACCGCCTGCCGGCACACCTCGGCGCCGAGGAAGCCGCTGGCGCCCACCACGAGAAGGTTCATGTCGTCTCGTCTCCCCCGAAGATCGAAAAAGGCCCGCGTCATCATGACGCGGGCCCGTTCCGAAAGCGAGGATCAGACCGGGTCGGCCACCGGGGCGGCCGGGCCGGCGGTGCCGGCGTGCGGCCCGGTCGGGGCCTTGGGCTTGGCGTCGATGCCGGCCTCGGCGCGCTGCTGCCCGGTGATCGGGGTGGGCGCGCCGGTCAGCGGGTCGAAGCCACCGCGCGTCTTCGGGAACGCGATCACCTCGCGGATGGAGTCCGCGCCGGCCAGCAGCATGCAGACCCGGTCCCAGCCGAACGCGATGCCGCCGTGCGGCGGGGCGCCGTACTTGAACGCCTCCAGCAGGAAGCCGAACTTGTCCTGCGCCTCGTCGGGGGTGATGCCGAGCAGGTCGAACACCCGCTGCTGCACGTCGCCGCGGTGGATACGGATCGAGCCGCCGCCGATCTCGTTGCCGTTGCAGACGATGTCGTACGCGTAGGCCAGCGCCCGGTCCGGCGCCTCCTCGAACCGGTCCACCCACTCGGCGTTCGGCGAGGTGAACGGGTGGTGCACGGCGGTCCAGCCGCCCTCGTCCGTGCGCTCGAACATCGGCGCGTCCACGACCCAGCAGAACGCCCAGGCGCTCTCGTCGACCAGGTTCGCCCGCTTGGCGATCTCGATCCGGGCCGCGCCGAGCAGCTCCTGCGCCTCGCGGGTGTTGGTGCTCGCGGCGAAGAAGACCGCGTCGCCGGGCTTCGCGCCGACCGCGTCGGCCAGGCCGGCCAGGTGCGCCTCGGACAGGTTCTTGGCCACCGGGCCGCGGGCCTCGCCGGTCTCCGCGTCCAGCACCACGTACGCCAGGCCGCGGGCGCCGCGCGCCTTGGCCCAGTCCTGCCAGCCGTCCAGCTCCTTGCGGGTCTGCGACGCGCCGCCGGGCATGACCACCGCGCCGACGTAGCCGCCCGCGTCGATCGCGCCGGCGAACACCCGGAACGCGGTGCCGCGCAGGTAGTCGGTCAGCTCGGTCAGCTCCACGCCGTAGCGCAGGTCCGGCTTGTCGGAACCGTAGCGGGACATCGCGTCGTGCCAGGTGATCCGCGGGATCGGCCGGGCGATCTCGTGGCCGGCCAGCTCCTTCCAGAGCGACGCGACGATCGCCTCGCCGAGGTCGATCACGTCGTCCTCGGTGACGAACGACATCTCGATGTCGAGCTGGGTGAACTCCGGCTGCCGGTCGGCGCGGAAGTCCTCGTCCCGGTAGCAGCGGGCGATCTGGTAGTAGCGCTCCATGCCGCCGACCATGAGCAGCTGCTTGAACAGCTGCGGCGACTGCGGCAGCGCGTACCAGCTGCCCGGCTGAAGCCGCACCGGCACCAGGAAGTCGCGGGCGCCCTCCGGGGTGGAGCGGGTCAGCGTCGGCGTCTCGATCTCCAGGAAGTCCCGCTCGTGCAGCACCGTGCGGGCGAGCTGGTTGGCCTTCGAGCGCAGCCGCATCGCCCTGGCCGGGCCGCCCCGGCGCAGGTCGAGGTAGCGGTACTTGAGCCGGATGTCGTCGCCGGCCTCGATCTGGTCGTCCACCGGCAGCGGCAGCGGCGCGGCCTCGGAGAGCACCTCCAGCGCGGCGGCGGTCACCTCGACCTCGCCGGTCGGCAGGTCCGGGTTCTCGTTGCCCTCGGGGCGGCGGGTCACCTCGCCGGTGACCTTGACGCAGAACTCGTTGCGCAGCGCGTGCGCGTCCTCCTCGCGGAAGACCACCTGCACGACGCCGGAGGCGTCGCGCAGGTCGACGAAGATGACACCGCCGTGGTCGCGCCGGCGGGCCACCCACCCGGCGAGCGTCACCGTCGAGCCGGCGTCCGCGGCGCGCAGGCTTCCGGCATTGTGGGTACGGATCACGGCTGGCGTCTCCTCATCTGGTCCACGACTGCTTCCCGCATTCTGTCAGGGCGGACCGGCCGGCTCCCGGGCACCCGGCGCAGCGGGCCGGCCCGACGTGTGGCAAAGCCCGGCCGTGACCCGGGCGGATGGTTACCGTGGCAGATCGGAAGAGCGTCGTGTAGGGAAAGAGTGTTCAGAGCGG
>NZ_CADEAU010000445.1 GCF_902825405.1 Micromonospora maritima
GGCCGGTCAGCGGACGTCGACCGCCAGCGCCTCGCGCGACTCGATCGGCTGGCGCGGCGCCGGGACCGGCAGCGGCAGGGTGGGGCGCTGGTCGCGCCGCGGCGCGCCGAAGCTCATCCCGACCGGGTCGGTGCGGGCCACGCCCGGGTCGTAGAGGCGCAGGTCGGTGCGACCGAGGCGGACCACGTCACCGTCGGCGAGCGGCACGCTGCCGCTGATCCGCCGGTCGTTGAGCCAGGTGCCGTTGGTCGAGCCGAGGTCGGTCAGCAGCACCCCGTCGGTGGTGGCCTGGACGGTGGCGTGCCGCCGGCTCAGGTGGGGGTCGGCGAGCACGATGTCGGCGCTCGGCGCCCGGCCGATCACCTGGACGCCCCGTCCGACCCGGAAACTGAGCCCGCGCATCGCCCCACCGGACACCGTCAGCAGCGGCATCAGCTCCGGATGATCCTCCATGGACCGTCGACCTCCACCCCACATCGCCCCGCGGCGTCAGCCTGCCACCTCACCGTAGTGGCTCCCACCACCGCGCGGTCACCCCCGTGACCCCGGCCGGCCATCTCCCGTTCGCCGTTCGGGCAGTCGGCCGCGGCGCGATCGGGTGGCACCGGCGTCGATGCGACGCGGGCCGGTCCGGGCAGCGTACGGGGTGCGCGGCACCTACCGGTGAGTAATGTTCGGGTCTACACTGCGCCCATGACCGCTGTGCATGTCCCCGGAACCCCGCTCATCGAGGCCGGTCGACTGGTGTCGACGAGCCCGGCGACCGGCGCGGAGGCCGGGCGACTCCCGGTGGCGACCGAGGCGGACGTGCGTGCCGCCGTCGACCGGGCCCGGCCGGCGGCCGACTGGTGGGCCGGCCTCGGCTTCGCCGGCCGACGGGACCGGCTCCAGCGCTGGCGTGGTGTGCTCGCCCGGCGGATCGAGGAGCTGGCCGACCTGATGCACACCGAGGGCGGCAAGCCGGTCGGCGACGCCGTGGTGGAGATCCTCACCGCGCTGGAGCACATCGACTGGGCGGCCCGCAACGCCCGGCGGGTGCTCGGCCCCCGGCGGGTCCGCTCCCGGCTGATCCTGGCCGAGTTCACCGGTCACCTGGAATACCAGCCCTACGGCGTGGTCGGCGTGATCGGCCCGTGGAACTACCCGGTCTTCACCCCGATCGGCTCCGCCGCGTACGCGCTGGCCGCCGGCAACGCGGTGGTGTTCAAGCCCAGCGAGTACACCCCGGCGGTGGGCCAGTGGCTGGTGGACCGGTTCGCCGAGGTGGTGCCGGAGCAGCCGGTGTTCCAGGCGGTGCACGGGCTCGGTGACGTCGGCGCCGCGCTGTGCCGGTCCGGGGTGGCGAAGCTGGCGTTCACCGGCTCGACGGCCACCGCGAAGAAGGTGATGGCCGCCTGCGCCGAGACGCTCACCCCGGTGCTGCTGGAGGCCGGCGGCAAGGACGCGATGATCGTGGACGCCGACGCCGACCTGGACGCCGCGGCCGAGGCGGCCGTGTGGGGTGGGCTCACCAACGCCGGCCAGACGTGCATCGGCATCGAGCGGGTCTACGCGGTCGACCAGGTCTTCGACGCGTTCGTCGACAAGGTGGTGACGAAGGCCGGCCGGCTCACCGTCGGCGCGGACGGGACCGACCTCGGCCCGATCACCATGCCGTCCCAGATCGACGTCATCCGCCGGCACATCGACGACGCGGTCGCCCGTGGTGGCCGCGCGGTGCTCGGCGGCCCGGAGGCGGTCCAGCCGCCGTACGTGCACCCGACCGTGCTGGTCGACGTGCCGGAGGACTCGGCCGCCGTCCGCGAGGAGACGTTCGGCCCGACGCTCACCGTCAACCGGGTCCGCGATGTCGACGAGGCCGTGGAGCGCGCCAACGCCCTCCCGTACGGCCTCGGGGGTTCGGTCTTCGGCCGGGCCCGGGCGGTGGCCGTGGCGCGGCGGCTGCGCTCCGGGATGGCCTCGGTCAACTCGGCGCTGACCTTCGCCGGCATGTCCACGCTGCCGTTCGGCGGCACCGGCGAGTCCGGCTTCGGCCGGATCCACGGCGAGGACGGGCTGCGCGAGTTCGGTCGCCCCAAGGCGGTCACCCGCCGCCGGGCCCGCTCGCTGCTGCCGGCCATGACGTTCGAGCGCACCCCGGCCGACGTCGCCCGCCTGGTCAAGGTCGCCAAGCTGATGTACGGCCGGGGGCGCTGAGCCTCAGAACAGCGTCAGCTCGTCGCGCTCGATGCCGCGCAGCTTGTCGTAGTCGACCACCACGCAGCGGATGCCCCGGTCGGTGGCGAGCACCCGGGCCTGCGGCTTGATCTCCTGGGCGGCGAACACGCCGGTGACCGGCGCGAGCAGCGGGTCGCGGTTCATCAGCTCCAGGTAGCGGGTGAGCTGCTCCACCCCGTCGATCTCGCCGCGCCGCTTCACCTCGACCGCCACCGCGCGGGCGTTCGCGTCCCGGCAGAGCAGGTCGACCGGGCCGATCGCGGTCATGTACTCCCGGCGGACCAGGGTGAAGCCCTCCCCCAGCGTCTCCGGGTTGGCGGCGAGCAGTTCCTGCAGGTGCGCCTCGACGCCGTCCTTGCGCAGGCCCGGGTCGATCCCCAGCTCGTACGAGGTGTCCTGGAAGATCTCCTCCAGGGTGATCCGCAGCTCCTCGCCGGCCTTGTTGACCACCCGCCACACGCCGGGCGCCTCCTCCAGGCGACACGGCGGGCTCATCCAGTTCAACGGCTTGTACGCCCGGTCGTCCGCGTGGATCGACACCGAGCCGTCCGCCTTCACCATGAGCAACCGGGTGGCCGGCGGCAGGTGGGCCGAGAGCCGTCCGACGTAGTCCACCGAGCACTTCGCAATGACCAACCGCACCCGACGAGGGTAGCGGAGCCCCCGGCCGCCGCCGACGAGCGCCACTGGCGCACCGGTGCCATATTGAGATCGTGCTCGAAGTCCTCACCGGTTCCGGTCTCGCCGCCTCGGCGGGTCTGAACGCCTACATCCCGCTGATGCTGATGGGCCTGCTGGCCCGCTACACCGACCTGATCGAGCTGCCGAGCGGTTGGCAGTGGCTCGGCAACGGCTGGGTGCTGGCGATCCTCGCCGTGCTGCTCGCGGTCGAGGTGGTGGCCGACAAGATCCCGGTGGTCGACCACGTCAACGACATGGTGCAGACGGTGGTCCGGCCGACCGCGGGCGGCCTGGCCTTCGGCGCCGGTTCCGGCTCGGAGACGGTCACGGTCAGCGACCCCGACACGTTCTTCTCCACCCACCAGTGGGTTCCGGTGGTGGTCGGCGTGCTGATCGCGCTCGGCGTGCACCTGCTCAAGGCCGCCGCCCGGCCGGTCGTCAACGCGACCACCGCCGGCTTCGGCGCGCCGGTGGCGAGCACCGCCGAGGACGCGACGAGCGTGGTCATGTCGGTGGTGGCGATCCTGTTGCCGGTGCTGGTGCTGGTGTTCGCGGTCGGCCTGGTGGTGTTCGCGGTCTGGTTGGTCCGCCGCCGACGGGACCGACGACGGGACCGCGCCGCCGCCCGCGCGGCCGGCTACCGCGTCTAGCCGGTCAGCGGCTCTGGTAGGTCATGCAGTCGGCCATGTCCATGTCCGGGCCCACGGTGATGGCCGGGGCGTGGCACTCCAGGTCGGAGTTGTGCCGACAGTCCGAGCGCGAGCAGGCGCCGACCTGGGCGACCAACTGGTCGATGCCGCCACGCACCGGCAGTTCCACGAACGTGTGGCAGTGGGCGTGGTCGCTGCTGCCGATCGTGATGGCGAACGCGTGGCAGTCGTTCGTGTGGTTGTAGGCGCAGGACCGGACGGCGCACTCCTGGACCCGGGGCATCTCCATCGACGCGGTCATCATTCCCGCCCTTCCGTGGGTGTCTTGCCCCGATTTTAGGCTTTTGCGCCTCCTGCGTCAGCTCAACCCGTTGGCCTCACGGATGACGGTGACCAGCTGGTCGATGATGCCGGTGAGTGCGAAGTCCTTCGGCGTGAACACCCGGGCCACCCCGGCGGTCCGCAGCGCGTCCGCGTCACCGGCCGGGATGATGCCGCCCACCACCACCGGCAGGTCGCCCCGACCGGCCGCGCGCAGCCCGTCCAGCACGGCCGGTACGGCCGCCAGGTGCGAGCCGGAGAGCACGGAGAGGCCGACCAGGTCGACGTCCTCCTCCACGGCGGCGGCAACGATCTGCCCGGCGGTCAGCCGGATGCCCTGGTAGACCACCTCGAAGCCGGCGTCGCGGGCGCGTACCGCGATCTGCTCGGCGCCGTTGGAGTGCCCGTCCAGCCCCGGCTTGCCGACCAGCAGCCGCAGCCGACCGCTGCCCAGCTCCCGGGCGGTCGCGGCGACCCGCTCGCGCACCGCCGCGAGGCTCGCGTCGCCGCCGG
>NZ_CADEAU010000446.1 GCF_902825405.1 Micromonospora maritima
CCGACCGGAGCGACCTGGAGCTGCGGGCCCGGCGCGTGGTCGAGCGGCTGGCGCTGGTGCTGCAGGGCGCGCTGCTGGTCCGTCACGGCCACCCGGCGGTCGCCGACGCGTTCTGCGCCTCCCGGCTCGCCGGCGACCACGGCCAGGCGTACGGCACGCTGCCGGGCGGTCTCGACCTCGCCGCGATCGTCGACCGGGCCACTCCCAAGATCGGCTAGGGTCGCGGGATGCGGCTCACCTCGGTGCACCTGTACCCGGTCAAGTCCCTCGGCGGGGTCGACGTCGACCGGGCGGTCGTGGAGCCGTGGGGGCTGCGCCACGACCGCCGGTGGGTGCTCCTGCAACCGGACGGCGGCACGCTGACCGCCCGCACCGCGCCCGCGATGCTCGGCCTGACCGCCGTGCCCGGCACCGCATCGATCACGCTCACCGACCGCGACGGCACGTCGGTGACCGTCGCCGAACCGGTGCACGGGCCACCGGCGGCCACCGCCGTGTCCCGGCTGGACACGGTCCGGCTGGCCGACGACGAGGCCCACGCGTGGCTCTCCGACCGCCTCGGCCGGCCGGTACGGCTGGGCTGGCTGGACGACCCGCGTCGTCGCCCGGTCTCGACCGACCACGGTGGACGTCCCGGCGACGCGCTCAACCTCTCCGACGCCGGACCGCTGCTGGCCACCACGGCGCCGTCACTGCGCCGGCTGCGCGACTGGATCGTCGAGGGCGCGCTGGAGCGGGGCGAGCCCGCGCCCGACCCGCTGCCGATGGCCCGGTTCCGGCCCTCCGTGGTGCTCGACGGGCCGATCGCACCGTTCGTCGAGGACGGCTGGACCGGACTGCGGATCGGCAGTGTCGACTTCCGGTTCGCCGAACGGTGCGACCGCTGCCAGCTCACGCTGATCGACCCGGTGACGCTCACCAGCGGCCGGGAGCCGATCCGCACGCTCGCCCGGCACCGGCGCCAGGACGGCAAGACCTGGTTCGGCGTCCGGTTGATCCCGCTGGGCGGCGGCGAGATCCGGGTCGGCGACGAGTGCCACGCGACGTGAGCCGCCGACCGGTCGGGTCCGTGCGGGTGCGCTGGCGCAGGCCGACGCACCTGCGGGGCCCGCAGCGCGTCGCGGTCGCGTCCGGACGGGTGGTGGCGCACGAGCGCGGCAGCCGGCTGGTGGGGTTGGACGCCGCGACCGGAGCGCCGCGCTGGGACGTACCGCTGGGCACCTGGCCCCGGTCGGTCGTCGCGACCGACCGGCGGTGCTGGGCGCTGCCCCAGGACCGCGCCGAGCTGGCCTGCCTCGACCTGGGTGCCGGATCGGCGCTCTGGCGAGCGGCGGTGCCGCCGTTCAGTGGCCACGTGGTGGTGGCCGGGGACACGACGCTCGTGGGCGGGTGGCGTGGGTACACCGCGCTGCGGGCGCTCGACGGACGGACCGGGGGCCTCCGGTGGGTCCGCCCCGGCCCGGTGCCCGTCGTACGGCCCGTGGTGGCCGCCGGCCGGGTCCTCCTGGCCCGGCCGGGCACACCCGAGCTGACGGTGCTCGACCTCGACGACGGCTCCGAGGTGTTCCGCCGCGACCTGCCCGAGCCGTTCGCGGACCCCGACGACCGGCCGGCCTTCGTGCCCGTGGACGCCGACCACGTCCTGGTGCGGTGCGGCCCACGGTCGCTGTGGCGGGTCCACGTCGGATCCGGCGACGCCGACGAGTTCTTCCGTGCCGACGCCGACCTGAGCCCCGACGCGCCCGTCGTCTCCGGCGCCCTGGTGTGCGTACGCGACCGCCGGGCCGGCCTGACCGCCCTCGACACCGGCACCGGGCGCTCCCGCTGGCGACTCGTCGCCGACGACGACCCGCCGGTCGGCGGCGTGGTGCGGACGGAGAACGGTCACCTGGTGGCGCGGCGGTCGGGAATGCTGGTGCGGGTGGACGACGACGGTGAGATCCACGGGCGGGCCACCGCGGGGCGGCGGCTCGACGCTGCCCGCGCGCTCACCTTCGGCAGCGTGCTGCTCACCGGGCCGGGCGAGTTGAGCGCGGTCACCCCGCCCTGACGGCGCCGCCGGCCGGATCCCGCGCGGCGCGCCACTCGTCGGCCAGGAGCGCGAACACGAGCTGGTCGGCCCACCCGTCACCGAACCGGTGGCTGCGCACGTGCCGCGCCTCCCGTCGCATGCCCAGCCGGGCGGCCAGGCGGGCCGACGCCTCGTTGCCGGCGTGGCAGCGGACCACCACCCGGTGCAGCCCGAACGCGCCGAAACCCCAGTCCAGCAGCGCCCCGGCCGCCTCGGTGGCCAACCCACGGCCGCCGTGGTCGGGGTGGAACACGTAGCCCAGCTCGCCGGTGCGGTCGGCCCGGCTGCGCCACACCAGCTCCACCGCGCCGACCACCACGTCCCCGGCCACCACCGCGAGCGTCAGGCAGTCGCCCTCCGCGCGCAGCGCGTCCTCCCCCGCCATCGCCACCACCGACGCGCGCGACTCCGCCCGGGTACGCGGCGCGGCCCCGAGCATCCAGCGGACCACGTCGGGGCGGCACTGCCAGGCGTGCACGTCGTCGAGGTCGTCGAGGGTGACCGGGCGCAGCCGGAGTCGCGGCGTGCGCAGCGGGTACGTCGGGTGGGCCATCGGCCGATCCTAGGGACGCCTAGGGTGGGCCGCATGACGGTTTCCGCCGACGTCGACAACCCGCTCACCCAGCTCACGCTCGACCAGCTCCGGCGACGCACCAGCGTCAAGTGGCGCCTGCACCCGCCGGACGTGCTGCCGCTGTGGGTCGCCGAGCAGGACGTGCCGCTGGCGCCGCCGGTGGCCGAGGCGTTGCGCCGGGCGGTCGAGCTGGGCGACACCGGCTACGCGTACGGGACGGCGTACGCGGAGGCGCTCGGCGGTTTCGCGGCGCGGCGCTGGGACTGGGCCGACTTCCCGGTCGGCCGGACCACGCTGGTGCCGGACGTGATGACGGGCGCGGTCGAGGTGCTACGGCTGGTCACCGACCCGGGCGACGCGGTGGTGGTCTGTCCGCCCGTCTACCCGCCGTTCTACGCGTTCGTCACGCACGCCGGGCGGCAGGTGGTCGAGGCACCGCTCGGCGCCGACCTGCGGATCGACCACGCCGCGCTGGACGAGGCGTTCCGCCGGGCCCGCGCCCTCGGCCCCCGGCCCGCGTTCCTGCTGTGCAACCCGCACAACCCGACCGGCGTGGTGCACCGCCGCGACGAACTGGAGGCGGTCGCCGAGCTGGCCACCCGGCACGGCGTACGGGTGGTCTCCGACGAGATCCACGCCCCGCTGGCGCTCACCGGCGCGCGGTTCACCCCGTACCTGACGGTGGCCGGCGCCGGGGACGCGTTCGCGCTGGTCTCGGCGTCGAAGGCGTGGAACCTCGCCGGTCTCAAGGCGGCGCTGGCCGTCGCCGGGGGCGACGCCGCGGACGACCTGGCCCGGATGCCCGAGGAGGTCAGCCACGGGCCGAGCCACCTCGGGGTGCTCGCGCACACCGCCGCGTTCCGCGACGGCGGGCCGTGGCTGGACGCGTTGCTCGGCGGGCTCGACGCCAACCGCGCGCTGCTCGGGTCGCTGCTGGCCGACCACCTGCCGACCGTCTCCTGGCGTCCGCCGGAGGGCACCTACCTGGCCTGGCTGGACTGCACCGGGCTGGGCGTGCCCACCGACGCGCCGGCCGGCGGCGTGGCCAGCGACCTGGCCGGGCCGGCGCGGATGTTCCTCGACCGGGCCCGGGTGGCGCTCAGCTCCGGGCACGTCTTCGGCACCGGCGGCACGGGCTTCGTCCGGCTCAACTTCGCCACCTCGCCCGCCGTCCTCACCGAGGCGGTGACCCGGATGGGTCGGGCCGTGACCGGCTGACCCGGCGTCAGCGCGGCGACGCGGCGACGCGTACCCGGGGGTTTCCGCCGTCGGAGAGGAACGACGCGACGGCCCGGCCCTCCTCGGCGGCGGCGGCGCGTTCGGCCCGGGTGAACGCGCGCAGCGGCGTGACGACCACCGTGCCCCCGTCGACGGTCCAGGTCGCCGCCACCCGGCCGTCGAGCAGCACGAACCGCGCCCCGCCGACGGACAGCCCCCGGTGGGCGTCGGCGATGATCCGGGTGCGGTCGTGGTAGCCGAGCACGGCGTTGTCGAAGGCGGGCAGGAATCGCGCCGGCGCGGGGGTGTCGGGGTCGGGGCGGGGCGCGTCGGGCAGGTCGAGCAGCACCCGGCCGCGTGCGTCGCGGAAGGACACCAGCTCGTCGCGGACCGCGGCCACCGCCGCGGGCAGCCCGGCCAGACCGCACCAGGCGCGCAGATCCGCCGAGGCGGCCGGGCCGTACGCGGCGAGGTAGCGGCGGACCAGCTCCTGCCCGACCGGGTCGGTGCCGTCC
>NZ_CADEAU010000447.1 GCF_902825405.1 Micromonospora maritima
GGCGCGGCCGAGGCGGCGGCGGTGACCCGCGCCAGCAGGTCCGTGGCCGCCTCGCCCGACTCCCGCGACAGCGCCCACACCAGGCCGCGGAGGAGGCGGTCCGAATCCTCGTGCACGGAACGCCGGTGGGCGGCGAACGCCTCCAGGACCGCGCGCACCGCCTGCGGTCCGCCGGTCGCGGTCGCGAGGTGCGCGTCGAGGGCGCGCAGCCATCTCGCCGGTGCCGCCGGCCGGTCGAGCGAGGCGCAGTGCGCCAACAGCTCGGGTACGCCCGGCGCGGCGAGGACATCGCCCAGGTTGGCGCGGACGAGCGGACCGAACCCGTCCCCGTTGTGCAGCAGCCAGGACGGCACGCGGCGACCGGTGGCGCGGTCGAGCGCCTGCCCGATCAGCAGCGCGACCCGCCGCCGCGGCTCGGCGGCCATGAAGTAGTCCTCGGTGATCTCGTCGAACAGGGCCGAGAGTGCCGGTGCCAGATCGGCCAGGTCGGCGGGCCGCAGGCACGCGGCGATCGTCGCCGGCAACTCCAGATGGGCGGCGTTCTGGTAGCCCCACCCGCGTCCGGCGACCTCCAGGCACCACACCAGATCCGCCCGGGTCCAGTCGTGCTCGCCGTCGGCGAGACTCCGCACGACGTCGTTCAGCGCGCTCGGCACCGAACCGGTGGCCGCCTCCAGGTGTACGGCCAGGGCGGCGCGGCGGCGGCGTACGGCCGACCACGACCCGGTGACGGCCCACTCGGGCGTCCGGGTCACCGACGACCCCCAGTAGTGGTCGATCGTCCGCCGCAGCAGCGCCCGCACCCGGGCATCGGCGTCGGCGAGCCCGGTCTCCACCTGCCGACGGTCCGCCGCGCTCAGCGCGGGAAGCAACCGCGTCCAGTCGGCCACGTCAGCCACCCACCAGGGGAACGAGCCGCACGAAGGCCACCTCGGGATCCGCGCGCAGGTCGATCTCCTCGTCCAGGTCGTCGACCTGGCGGTCACCGACCAGCAGCACGAAGCCGTTGCGGGCGAAGGCGGCACAGGCCGCGTCCGCCTGACGCTCCCAGTCCAGCCGCCGACCCTTGCCGACCCGGTAGCCGTTCAACGTCGCCTCCGCCTCGGTGGGCCGCACCAGGCCCCGGAAGACGTCGGCCTGGTCGGCGTTGAACCGCGCGACCTCCTCGCGGACGCGCAGCCGGACCAACTCCCGCGCGGAGATGCGATCCGGCAGGCCGGTCAACGGCCACTCGTCGACGGCCCGGCCCGTCGCTGTCTCGTCCCGAACCGTCACCGTGGCCATCGCGCCGTACTCCTCGCCTTGGGGTGAGCGGCATCATGGCACGGCCCTCCGACGGAAACGGGCGGTCAGCCGCCCGGGCAGCGACGGTGCGGAGAGCAGGACCAGGAACGCCACGACCGGGCCACCCCGTCGGCCCGTGCCGACCGCTTCCGAGGACATGCGGTCCAGCCCGGACGGTCGGGGTGCGACAGGCACGAGTCGGCGTACTCAGGACCGTCGGGCCAGGAAGCGCAGGTACTCCACCCGGTCGAACGGGTTGCCGTCGGTGCGGGGTCGGCACGGCGGATCGCCGGACACCTGCCGGTCGCCGCCCGGCACCGACGACCACAGTCCCTCCCCGCGGGACAGGTCCGGCAGCCGCCGCTGCGCCCGAGGTTCGAGCCGGGCCGGCAGCACCCCGTCGATCCGCCACCCGGCCGTGGTCTCCTCCGCGCCCTCGACCCGGGCGCCGAGCCGACCCAGGTACGACGTGACCGGGCCGAGCCGGTCGGCCGGCACCTCCGCCTCGAACCGACGGCACGGCTCGAAGACCCGGGTGCCGGCCTCGGCCAGCGCCTGCATCAGGACGTACGGCGCGAGGTCCCGGAAGTGCCCGGCCGTGGTGATCGGCGACCAGTAGCCGCTGTGCGTGAGGGTGACCCGGACGTCGGTCACCGGCCAACCGTGCCGGCCCTGGTCCAGGGCGGCCCGGGTGGCCTCCTCGATGGCCTTGTGGAACGACAGCGGCAGCGAGCCGAGTTCCACCTCCAGGCGGTAGTCGACCCCGGTGCCCGGCTCGACCCGGAAGCCGACCGTGCCGAAGAAGCCGTTCCCGATGACCTCCACCGCCCGGCCGGTGCCGGTCGGCCGCTCCACGTGCACGATGCGGCCCGGTCCGAAGTCCGCCTCGATCCCGTACGTCTCGGCCAGCGTCGCCTCCAGCACCTCGCGCTGCACCTCGCCGTAGAGGAGCACGCTCGTGCCGCCCTCCGGGGCCACCCGGGTCCGCAGGAACGGGTCGGTGTCCGCGAGGTCCAGCAACGCGGCGTGCAGCGCCGCCGACCGGGCCGGGTCACGGGCCGGATGACCGCCTCCACTGTCGGCGCGGGGAAGTGCGACCGCCCGTCCAGGCCGGCCGGGCTGCCGAGCTGGTCGCCGAGGCGTACCCCGGTCAGGCCGGTGACCCGGGCGATGTGCCCGGCGGTCAGCGTGCCCGGCCCGGCGTGGTCGGCGGTCGCGCCGGCCACGTCGAGCCCGGTGATCCGGGCGCGGGTCGCGGTGGTCCGGCCGTCCGGCTCCCGGCGGTACGCGACGACGCGCTGCCGCGCCCGCAACCGCCCGCCGTAGGAGCGCAGGTAGACCACCCGCTCACCGGCCGCGTCGCGTTCCACGGCGAAGACCCGGGCCCGCGGCGCGGGCTCGGCCGGCGGTGACGGCGGGAGCAGCGCCGCGACGGCGTCCAGCAGTTCCGGTACGCCGGCGCCGGACATCGCCGAGCCGAACAGCAGCGGATGGACGAGCCCTGCGGCGGTCTGCGCCCGCAGCGCCTCGTCGATCCGGCCCGGGTCGGGTGGCAGGTCGTCCACCAGGGTGGCCAGCAGCTCGTCGTCGTGCTCGGCGAGGACCTCGGCGAGCCGGTCGGCGTACCCCGGGTCCTGGGGCCGCACGGCCGCCCCGGGGGTGCCGGGCGCGCGGACCGTGCCCAGCGGGGCGACGGCCGGGGTGAGCAGCCGGCGCACGTCCGCGACCAGCTCGTCGGTGCGCGCGCCCACCCGGTCGATCTTGTTCACGAAGATCAGCGTGGGGAGCCGGAGCGACCGCAGGATCCGCATGAGCCGCCGGGTGTGCGGCTGAACCCCCTCGACGGCCGACACCACCAGCACGGCCGCGTCGAGCACCCCGAGCGCGCGTTCGACCTCGGCGACGAAGTCGCTGTGCCCGGGGGTGTCGAGCAGGTTGACCTGGCGGTCGCGTACCCGGAAGGGAGCCACCGCGCTGCGGATGGTGATGCCCCGGCGGCGCTCGATCTCGCCGGTGTCGGTCCGGGTCGTGCCGGCGTCGACGCTGCCCAGCCGGTCGATGGCGCCGGTGGCGTGGAGCAGGCGTTCGGTCAGGCTGGTCTTACCGGCGTCGACATGGGCGACGATGCCGAGGTTGACGGTCTGCATGGGTCGGCGGGTCCTCGAAAGCTCGCGTCCGGATGGGCGGGAAGGTGTCGAGTCCTCGCATCGCCGTGCTCCCGTCGGTCGGTTCGGCCCGTCTCCGGGTCAGGCTGGCACGGCCGGGCGTGGCCGGTCCACCCAAATAGCCGACCGCTTGATTCAATAGGTGCCGGTCAATATATTGTGGTGGGCGCCGCCGATGCCCGGGTGACCGGGCCGTCGGCGGCTGACAGGTCCACCCGAGCCGGGCACGTCGGTCGTACGCACCGACCAGTCGCCGTGGCGCACCGCCGCGCCGCACCCAGGGCACGCCGTCGCATCGCGTCCCCGCCGGACGCGCGCCGCCGCGCCGACTCCGCCCGCTCGACGCACGAAGGACTTCCCATGACGATTCTCCGCGCCCGCCCCGCCCCGACCCTGGCGGTGGTCGCCGCACTGGCCGCCGCCGTGGCCGCCGCCGGAACGGCAGTGCTCACCGGTCCGGCCTCGGCCGCACCGGGCTGCCGGGTCGACTACACGCCCAACCGGTGGCCCGGTGGATTCACCGCCACCGTCGAGGTCTCCCCGGGCGACACCGCCGTCTCCGGTTGGACCGTCACCTGGACGTACGCCGGGGACGACCGGATCACCAACGGCTGGAACGCCACGGTCAGCCAGTCCGGCGCGACGGTGACCGCCCGCAACCTGTCGTACAACGGCAGCATCCCGGCCGGCGGCTCCACCGAGTTCGGCGTGCAGGGCACCTACGGCACCGGCGGTGGCGTGCCGACCGGGTTCACCCTGAACGGTGTGGCCTGCAACGGCACCGCGCCGACGCCGACCGGAGCGCCCACCACGACGGTGCCCACCACCGCGCCGCCCACCACCGCCCCGCCCACGACGGCCCCGCCCACCAGCGCGCCGCCCACCACGGCCCC
>NZ_CADEAU010000448.1 GCF_902825405.1 Micromonospora maritima
AGGCGGCGCCGTCGAGCAGCTGCGCGCCGGCCGCACCGAGGCCGGCCCGGTCGGCGCCGGCCATCGGATGGCCGGGCACGAACCGGTGCCCGAGCCCCTGTGCGGTGGCGGCGGTGGCCACCTCCGCCTTGGTGCTGCCCACGTCGGTGAGCACGCACCCGTCGTCGGTGGCCGCGGCCACCCGGGCCAGCATCGCGGGCAGCGTGGGCAGCGGCCCGCAGACGAACACCACGTCCCGGCCGGCGACCGCCTCCTCGACCGTGTCGGACACCGCGACGCCCCGGTCGCGGAGCCGTCGCCGGACCGCCGGCTCCGGATCCCAGCCGGCCACGTCGAGACCGGCGGCGCGCAACCGGAGCAGCACCGAACCGCCGATCAGCCCGGTGCCGACCACCGCCGCGCGCGCCAGCCCGCCGGCCTCGCCCACCATCGGCCCACCTCGGCGTCCGCGTCGTCCCGGAGCCGGACGGCCCCGGGGAAGGTCCCGCCGAGGATATCGCCCACCGCGCCGCCCGGGATCACGGTCGGGCCGTCGGGGGAGATCGATTCGAACGGACGGGGGATGTCCCGGTCGGACCCACGTCGTACGGTCCCCCGGCGGCTCGACCGGATCGACCGGCCGGGCCTTCGTGAACGGGGAAAGGGAAACGCATGTCCGCGACGTACCGGGCGCTCGCCTCGGTGGTCATGTTGATCGGTTTCTACGTCGTCGCGCTGCTCCAGCTCGCCGCCGTGGTCGCGCTCGGGGTCTGGCTGTTCGGCCACACCAGCGGCGTGATCACCGGCAAGCTGCTGCTGCCGCTGGTGGTCGCGCTGGGCGCGGTCGGCGTGGGGATGTGGAAGGCGATCCGTACGAAGAACGAGCCGGCTCCCGGCCTGATCCTGGACGAGCGCGCGGCGCCCCGGCTCTGGGCCACGGTGCGCGAGCTGGCCACGGCGGTCGGCACCCGGGCACCGGACGAGATCCGGCTGGTGCCGGAGGTGAACGCGGCGGTCGGTGAGCAGAGCAGGCTGCTCGGCCTGGTCGCCGGGCGGCGCACCCTCTACCTCGGGCTGCCGCTGCTCCAGGCCATGCGGATCGACCAGCTCCGCTCGGTCCTGGCGCACGAGCTGGGCCACTACTCCGGCCGGCACACCCGGCTGGGCGGCGTCGCCTACCGGGGTCGGGTGGCCATCGGGGAGACCATCGAGCGGATCAGCCCGCGCAACCCCGTCGGCTGGGTGTTCAAGGGCTACGCGATGCTCTACCTGATGGTCGACAACGCCGCGTCCCGCCGTCAGGAACTGGAGGCGGACCGGGCCTCGGTGGCGCTGGCCGGCACCGAGGCGGCCACCTCGGCGCTGCGCACGCTGCCGGCGCTGGACGCCGCCTGGGGCTTCTACATGCGCCGCTACGTCGAGCCGGGCTGGTCGGCCGGGCTCGCGCCGGACGACCTCTTCGGCGGCTTCGCGCACCTGCTCCAGGCGCGGCGCGACGAGATCGACGAGCTGCGGGAGAACGCCCCGGAGGGCACGCCCTCCCGGTGGGACACCCACCCGCCGATCGGAGTACGCGTCGCCGCGATGACGTCCGTGCCGCCGACGGCGGCGGGTGCGGACGACCGACCGGCCTGGATCCTGCTCGCCGACGTGGCCGGGGCCGGGCGCGCGCTCCAGTCGCTGGTGGTCGAGCACGGCTCGCGGCGGCTGCTGCCCTGGCCGGAGTTCGTCGCGGAGGCGGTCGCGGCCGGGGTGCAGCGGCAGGCGGACGGCATCTACCGGGCGGCCGGCCGGTTCACCGGCGCCGCCGGGCCGGGCCTGCCGACCGTGCTGGAGCTGGTCCGGACCGGCCGGCTCGGGGAGTTCGCCGAGCAGTTCTTCGGCGGCGCCACCCGCGAGGAGGCGGCGGCCGCCTTCGCCGGCCCGATGGAGACCCTGCTGGACAACGCGGCGGTGCGCGCCGGGCGCGCCCGGTGGCAGCTGTCCTGGTCCGCGCCGGCCCAGCTGGTCGGCCCGGCGGGTGAGCCGTGGGACCTGGCCGAGGTGGCCAAGCTGGCGGTGGCGCCGGAGAGCCTGGACGAGGCGCTGGCCCGGCTGGCCGCGCTGGGGATCGACGTCGCGGGCGCCACGGTGGTGCAGGCCCGCGCGTCGGCCCGGGACGCCGACCTGATCGGCGGACTGGCCAACATCAAGATCGACGGCCGGGAGCACGACGTGCTGGTGCTCGACAACGGCCTGGTGCTGATCCCCGATCCCGGCAAGGCCGGCGAGGGCGAGAAGCGGCTGACCGCGCTCGTCGGCTCGGTGCCGGTGGCCGAGCTGGCCGCCCGGCACCCGTACCTGCCGTACGAGGAGATCACCTCGGTGGAGGTGCGGCGGGAGGTGCCGTTGAAGGCCACGCTGACCCTGTTCGACGGCCGCACCGTGCAGATGCAGGAGCTGATGGCCAGCGAGTTCCTGGAGAAGCGCAGCCGGGACACGCTGCTGACGGTGTTCCGGCGGATCAACGGCTGACCCGTTCCGGCCGCCGGCCCCGATGAGGGCCGGCGGCCGGAGTGGTCAGGAATCGGCCAGCCGGCCGGCCACCGCGTCGACGCGCTCGTCGGACTCGGTCAGCGCCACCCGGACGTGCCGGGCGCCGGCCGAGCCGTAGAACACCCCGGCGGCGACCAGGATGCCCCGCCGGGCCAGCCAGTCGACCGTGTCCCAGCAGTCCTCGTCGCGGGTCAGCCACAGGTAGAGCCCGGCCTCGGAGTGCTCGACGGTGAAACCGGCGCCGCCGAACGCGGCCCGCAGCTTCTCCCGCCGGACCCGGTAGCGCTCCCGCTGGGCGTCCGCGTGGGCCTGGTCGCCGAGCGCGGCCACCATGGCGGCCTGTACCGGGGCCGGCACGATCATGCCGGCGTGCTTACGGATCTTGAGCAGCTCGGCCACCAGCGCCGGGTCGCCGGCGACGAAGCCGGCCCGGTAGCCGGCCAGGTTGGAGCGCTTGGAGAGCGAGTGCACCGCCAGCACGCCCGCGTACGACCCGCCGCAGACCTCGGGCGAGAGGACCGAGACGGGCTCGGCGTCCCACCCCAGCGGCAGGTAGCACTCGTCGCTGGCGACCACCGCCCCGCGTTCCCGCGCCCACTCGACCACCTTGCGCAGGTGGGCGGCGGGCAGCACCCGGCCGGTCGGGTTGCCGGGCGAGTTGACCCAGACCAGGCGCACCCGGGGGTCGGGACCGAGGGCGGTCAGCGAGTCGCTGCGCACCGTGGTGGCGCCGGCCAGCCGGGCCCCGTCCTCGTAGGTCGGGTAGGCGACCGACGGGACCACGACCACGTCACCGGGGCCGAGCCCGAGCAGCGTGGGCAGCCAGGCCACCAGCTCCTTGGAGCCGATCGTGGGCAGCACGCCCAGCCCGTCGACGCCCGCGCCGCAGGCGCGGGCCACCCAGGCCGCGATGGCGTCCCGCAGCGCGGGCGTGCCCGCGGTCAGCGGATAACCCGGCGCGTCCGACGCGTCGGCCAGCGCCTGCCGGATCAGCGGTGGCACCGGGTCGACAGGCGTACCCATGGAGAGGTTGATGAGACCACCCGGGTGCGCCGCGGCCGTGGCGGCCGCGGCGTCCAGGGTGTCCCAGGTGAACTCGGGCAGCCGTGCCGAGACCGGCGTGGGCCGGCTCAGTGGCCCTCGCCGCGCGGCGGCTGCGCGGCGACGAAGGTGGCGTCCTTCTCCACCTTGCCGATCTTCGAGGCGCCCCCGGGCGAACCCAGGTCCTCGAAGAACTCGTAGTTCGCGCCGGTGTAGTCCTTCCACTGCTCCGGCACGTCGTCCTCGTAGAAGATCGCTTCGACCGGGCAGACCGGCTCACAGGCACCACAGTCGACGCACTCGTCGGGGTGGATGTAGAGCATCCGGTTGCCCTCGTAGATGCAGTCGACCGGGCACTCCTCGATGCATGCCTTGTCGAGCACATCCACGCACGGCTCGGCGATGATGTAGGTCACCGGTCTTCTCCTCCGCAAGACTCGTCGCGATCATCCGCAACGGTAAGAGCCTAGTATCTCGCCGGGGAGGGGGTCGATCGTGCTCCGACAGCAGGACGTGGGACACCGGATCGTGGTCCGCCGGATTGTGGGGATTCGGGGCGGCCGGCCGCTGTTCTCCGACGCGCTCGGCGAGCTGGTCGAGCTGAGCGAGACGCACATCACGCTCGCCACCGACGCCGGTCCGCTGCGCGTACCGGTCGGCGAGGTGCACCGGGCCAAGCGGGTGCCGCCGGCCCGCCGGCCCACCGCCGCCGCCGTGGTCGACCTGGAGCTGGCCGCCGACGAGGCCTGGCCCGCGCCGGTACGCGGACGGCTCGGCGACTG
>NZ_CADEAU010000449.1 GCF_902825405.1 Micromonospora maritima
CCGCCTCCGCCTCGGCCGGGGTACGGGCCGTCAGCAGCTCGACCGGGCGGCCGGCGCCACCGAGGCGCGCCAGGATCCGGGGCAGCAGCCCGCGGTGCCGTCCCCGGCCGGCGCTCGGGTTGGCGAGCACGGCGACGGGGCCGGGCGGGACATGATCGTGCGCGGTCACGGCGAGCACCGTACGGCACGAGCCGCGCCCCTCACCAGGGGCGACACCGCCACCGCCGACGACGGGGCCACCACGCCGGCGACGGTACGCAATACTGCCCGCCATGCGACCACGCACGCTGATCGCCGCCCTCGCCCCGGTGGCGTTCGCCCCGCTCCTGCTGGCCGGTGGGCTCTGGTGGGCGCAACGGCCGGTCGAGCCGGCCTGGCACGACAACGCCGTCGCCGACGCGACCGACGTCGTCGAGCGGGTCGAGGCGAGGTTCGCCCGCGACCACCTCTACACGGCCGAGGAGTTCGTGCACGCCGCCGGACAGGAGCCCGCGGTCACCGTGCTCCAGGTGCGCGGCGAGACGCACTGGCAGACCGGGGTGACGCTGGTGCTGCGGGTGACCGGGCACGGCGCGGGGGTCAACGGCCGGGGCGAGACGGTCGAGGGCACCGAGACGGTCTGCTTCCGCCTGCGTCTGGGCCCCGAGCGGGACGACCGCGACGACGACATCGACTGCCCGACCGGCGATCCGGTGCCCGTCCCGCAGGACCCGTCGCTCGACGGCGTCGACGACCGTCTCCGCCAGACGCTCCGCAGGGCCGGCCCCGACGAGGCGGCGGTGCGCGCCGCCGTGGCCGGCCTGAAGCTCGACCCGGCCATCCGGCAGGAGATCGCCGTCCGGGGCGGCACGGTCGGCGTCGCCTTGCGCGCGAGCCGGTACGACTGCCTGCTGGCCCGGGTCGACACGGCGGACGCGCAGACCTGGCGCCCGTCGCACACCCAGCTCGCCCCCGGCGAGTTGAGCTGCTCGGCCGGGCTGGCCCTGAGCAGTCAGTTCGGCCACCGCGAACGCTGACGGCGCCCGGCACGGTGAGTGCCGGGCGCCGTCGGGCCGGTGCGTCAGGGCAGGTCGATCGGGCGCAGCACCCGGTCGACCGCGTGCGCGATCTGCTTGTTGCCCTTGTTGATGTCGTAGCGCACCACCCGCGCGTTGCGGTCGCTGGTGTCGGCGTCGATCAGGCGGACCTGGCGGCCGTACCAGCAGTGCTTCACGTCGACCTCGACGGTCGCGCCGAGCGCGGTCGTCAGATCCGCGCCGTCGGCCTTCAGCGCCGCCTTCCGGTCGATCGTCGCGCCCGGCACCACGTGGTAGAGCAGCACGTCCTCCACGGTGTCCACACCCAGGCCGGCGACCGCGTCGAAGGCGGCCTTCTCACCCGGCAGCTTCTTCGCGGCGGTGATGTCGCGGACCAGCTCGCGGAACGCGTAGTCGTTCGGCACGAACGCGGTCAGCGCGACGGTGCCGTCGGTGAGCACCTTCACCGGCGAGTCCGGCTTGGCCTGCAGCACCGTCAGGACCGCCTTGGTGAGCACGTCGAAGTCCCGCGAGTTGTGGTCGAAGCCGCTCTTGTCGGCGGTGAGCACGGCGGCCAGCGACCGGGTGCCCTGCTGCTTCGCGCCGGCCTGGGCGGGAGCGGCGACGGCGGTCGTGGCCACCGCGGCGGCCGTGGCGCCCACGGCCAGGCGGGCGGCGAGACGAGCGATGTTCATCGGGGAGCCTTTCGTCGAGGCGACCAGGTCCGTGACTGTCGTCACGACCCTTGCTTCGCCCCGACCGTCCCCGGTGGATGCACTCCGGGATCAGAAGGTGACACGAACCTTCAGCGCGGTCCGCTCGTCCATCGCCCGGTAGCCCTCCGGCACGCCGGAAAGCGGCACCGACCGGTCGAACACCGGCGACGGGTCGATCACGCCGGCCAGCACGTCGGCCAGCAGTTCCGGCAGGTAGGCCCGGGCCGGCGCCACCCCGCCGGCGAGCGTCACGTTGCGGTTGAACATCTGCTGGACGTCGACTCCGGCGCTGCCGCCGTGCGGCACCCCGACGTAGCCGACCGCGCCGCCGTCGCGGGCGATCGAGATCGCGGTACGCATCGACTCCTCCGTGCCCACCGCCTCCAGCACCGCGTGCGCGCCGTGGCCGCCGGTCAGCTCGCGGACCGCCTCGACCGCCGCCTCACCGCGCTGCGCCACCACGTCGGTGGCGCCGAACCGTCGGGCGATGTCGGTGCGGGCCGGGTGCCGGCCCAACGCCACGATCCGTTCCGCGCCGAGTCGCCGCGCGGCCAGCACTCCACACAGGCCGACCGCGCCGTCACCGACCACGGCCACGGTCGCGCCCGGGCGCACCCGCGCCGCCAGGGCGGCGTGGTGCCCGGTGGCCATCACGTCCGACAGCGCCAGCAGCGCGGTCAGCAGCCGCTCGTCGCCGGCCGCCTCGGCGGGCAGCCGCACCAGCGTGCCGTCGGCGTACGGGACGCGTACCGCCTCGCCCTGCCCGCCGTCGGAACCCGGCGTGCCCCAGAACCCGCCCCGCGGGCAGGAGGTGTGCAGCCCTTCGCGGCAGAACTCGCACGTGCCGTCGGACCAGACGAACGGCGCGACCACCAGGTCACCGGCCCGCACCGAGGTGACGTCCGCGCCGACCTCCTCGACCACACCGAGGAACTCGTGCCCGATCCGCTGCCCCGGGTTCCGCTTGGCCACTCCCCGGTACGCCCACAGGTCGCTGCCGCAGATGCAGGCCAGCACGGTACGCACCACGGCGTCGCCCGGCTCGCGGACGGCGGCGTCCGGCACCTCCTCGACGCGGACGTCGTTCGGGCCGTGGATCACGGTGGCGCGCATCGATGGTTCCTCCGGACGGTGCGGGTGGCTGGCTCCGCGCGAACACTAGACCGCGCGTCGCCCGCCCCCGCCCCGTCTCCCCGACCCGGTGGTGGGGCTCACCCGATCAGCGGACGAGCAGACGCTTGCTCAGCGAGGCGACCCCGTCGCCCTTGACCTTGAGCGTCCAGTTGCCGGCCGCGCCCAGCGTCACCACCGTCTCGGCGGTGCCGTTCGGCTCCGCCTTCAGCTCGGCGACCCGCTTGCCCTCCGGGTTGAGCACGTACAGCGTCCGGGCGCCGGCCGTCTTGTTGGCCACCTTCAGCGCGAGCTTCTCGCCGGGCTCGGCGATCAGCCCGTCCACACCGGTGAGCGTGTCACCGGACAGCTCGATGGTGAGCGCCCGGTCGTACGCGGTCTCGGCCGCGGCACTGGCCACCGTGCCGTCGTCGGAGACGGTGATCCGGGTCCGCATCCCGTCGCCCTGCCGGCCCGGCTTGCAGGCCACCTCGTAGGTGCCGGTCTCCAACTGGGCGCGCAGGTCGCCGGTGCGGCCCGCCGGCACGTCGGCCACCTCGGCGACCACCTTGGTGAACGTGGTGCCCTCCCGGCCGTAGAGGTAGACCCCGGTGGCCTGCTGCCCCCGGTTGGTCACGGTGAAGGTGACCGTGCCCGGGGTGAACAGCGTGGTGGTGACCTCGCAGCTGGTGTCGGTGGCGGTCACCGGGACCTGCTCGCCCTTCGGCGCGGGCTCGTCGTCACCGCAGGCGGTGAGCGCGGCGGCGGCGCAGAGGGCGACAAGGACGGCGGCGGTACGGCTCTTCATCGGGCTCTCCGGAGCGGAGGTCAGCGCGCTGACCGGGGGTGGGGCGCCGACGCCACCCCGGGACACCGCCCCGGGGGACTCGGCGGAGTCAGCAGAGTCTAAGCGGGTGCGGCGTCCCGGCAAGGCCCCAGGGCAGCCGAATGTCCGCCTCCCCGCCGACCGGGCATGATGGGCGGCATGCGTCTGGTCTCCCTGCTCCCCTCCGCCACCGAGATCGCGTACGCCCTGGGCCTCGGCGACGACCTGGTCGGGGTCACGTTCGAGTGCGAGGTGCCACCGGCGTACCGGGCCGGCGTCACCGTGGTCGTGGGTGGCCGGGACACCCGGGGCATGCGCCCCGGCGAGATCGACGCGTACGTCAAGGAGCAGCTCGCCGCCGGCGCCGACCTCTACACGCTGCACGCCGGCGCGCTCGCCGACCTGGACCCGGAGCTGATCCTCACCCAGGACCTGTGCCGCGTCTGCGCGCTCCCGTCCGGCACGGTCACCGACGCCGTCGAACATCTCGGCTGCCGGGCCGACGTGCTGTCGCTCGACCCGTACACCCTGGACGACGTGCTGGACTCGATCCGCGCGGTGGGTACGGCCGCCCGGGTGCCCGACCGCGCGGAGGCCCTGGTGGACGGGTTGCGCGCCCGGCTCGCGGCGATCCGCGCGGCGGTGGCCGGCAGGCCCCGGCGGCGGGT
>NZ_CADEAU010000450.1 GCF_902825405.1 Micromonospora maritima
CCCGGTGTGTGTTCCGCCCCACCCTGTCTTACCTCACCGACGCAGCGATGTCGATGTGCGGAGCGTGACCGGAGGTGAACCGGGTCGCTGCCGCCGCCCTCTCGTCGCGCATCCGGGTCCTCCCCCGTCGTCGGTGACCGCCGGCCGGACACCGTGCCGGCGGGCGCCGGACCGGGGTGCTCGCCGGTCCGCGTGCCGAGCCAACCAGCTTTTCCGCGCCCGGGGAGGGGCCAGCGGTCGGCCGCGTGGCCGGCCCCTCCCCCGATGGGCCGGACCTGCGGTAATAGAGGATTCGGCCGCGCCGGCCCGGGTAGGTAGCGCGGGTCGAGCAGGGCCACCCGAGCCGGGTCAGGAGCAGCCAGATGAGCACCATGCCGAGCGACCGGAGCCCCGACAGCACGGTGGCCTTCCTCCGCGAGGGCTACCGCTTCGTGGGCGCCCGCTGCGACCGGTTCGGCACCGACGTCTTCCAGACCCGGTTGCTGCTGGAACCGACGATCTGCCTGCGCGGCCGGGAGGCCGCCGAGCTGTTCTACGACGAGGAGCGGTTCGTCCGGCGCGGCGCCATGCCGATGCGCGCGCAACGCACGCTGACCGGGGTGGGCGGCGTCCAGGGCCTCGACGACGAGGCCCACCGGGCGCGCAAGGCGATGTTCATGACGCTCATGACACCGGCCGCGGTCCGGCAGCTCGGTCAGCTCTTCGACGACGAGTGGCGGGCCCGCGTCCCGGCCTGGGCGGAGAACGGCCCGGTCGTGCTCTACGACGAGGTGGGCCGGATCCTGACCCGGGCGGTCTGGGCGTGGGCCGGCGTGCCGCTGACCGCGCGCGACGTGTCCCGCCGGACCGCCGAGATGCACGCGATGATCGAGGCGCCCGCCGTCCTCGGACCGAAGCACTGGCGCGGGCGGCTCGGCCGGCGCCGCGCCGAACGCTGGGCCGGCGAGCTGGTCGAACGGGTCCGCGCGGGCGCGCTGCCGGCGCCCGAGGGCAGCGCGCTGCGGGTCGTCGCCGAACACCGGGACGAACGGGGCACGCCGCTGCCCCGCCGGATCGCGGCGGTGGAGCTGCTCAACGTGCTCCGCCCCACCGTCGCCGTGGACCGGTACGTGGTCTTCGCCGCGCTGGCGTTGCACGACCATCCGCACTGGCGGGACCGGCTGGTCGGCGACGACACCGCGACCGAGCAGTTCGTGCAGGAGGTACGCCGCTACTACCCGTTCTTCCCGCTCGCCGCCGCCCGGGTGCGTCGCTCGTTCGAGTGGCGGGGGTACGCGTTCCCGCAGGGGCGCCGCGTGCTGCTCGACCTGTACGGCACGAACCACCACCCGCGGACCTGGCCGGAGCCGGAGCAGTTCCGCCCGGAGCGTTTCGCCGGCTGGCGGGACGACCCGTTCGGGATGGTCCCGCAGGGCGGCGGCGACCATCTCACCGGCCACCGCTGCGCCGGCGAGTGGATCACCATCGAGCTGATGAAGCGGGCGGTGACCCACCTGACCGGCACGATGGACTACCGCGTCCCGCCCCAGGACCTCGCGCTCGACCTCGGCCGGATGCCGACGCTGCCGCCCAGCGGGCTGCTGGTGGACGGGGTGCGCCGAGCCGGTTGAGAGCGCACCCCGTCCACGCTCACGCCGGTTGGGGGTGAAGGACGGTGCGCAGGCAGCCGTCCTCCTTCTTCTCGAAGATCTCGTAGCCCCGCGCGCCGTCCTCCAGCGACATCGGGTGGGTGGCCAGGTAGCCGGGGTCGATCTCGCCGGCCGCGACCCGGTCGAGCAGCATCGGGATGTAGCGCTGCGCGTGCATCTGCCCCATCCGCAGCACCAGCGCCTTGTTCATGGCCGCGCCGAGCGGGAACTTGTCCACCAGGCCGCCGTACACCCCGACGATGCTCACCGTGCCGCCCTTGCGACACGCCATGATGGCCTGCCGGACCGACGTCGGACGGTCGCTCTGCAGCCGGACCGTCTGCTTGGCCCTGTCGTACGCGTAGGTCGGGCCGACGTCGTGCGACTCCATGCCCACCGCCTCGATGCAGGCGTCCGGGCCGCGACCGGCGGTCAGCTCGCGCAGCGCCTCCAGCACGTCGGTCTCCGCGTAGTTGATCGTCTCCACGCCGAGCCGCCGGGCCGCGGTGTCGAGCCGCTCCGGCAGCCGGTCGATGACCACGACCCGCTCGGCGCCGAGGATCTGCGCGGACCGGGCGGCCATCTGACCGACGCCGCCGGCGCCCCAGACCGCCACCACCTCGCCGCCCTTGAGGGCACAGAAGTCGGCGGCCATCCAGCCGGTCGGCATGGCGTCGGAGGCGAACACCACCGAGTCGTCCGGCACGCCGTCCGGCACGCGGAACGCGCCGACGTCGCCGAACGGCACCCGGATGTACTCGGCGTGGCTGCCGGAGTAGCCACCGGCCGCGTGCGAGTAGCCGAGGATGCCGGCCGGCGAGTGGCCCCACAGCTTCTCGGTGAAGACCGGCTGCGGGTTGGAGTTGTCGCAGAGCGAGTACTGCTCGGTGCGGCAGTACCAGCAGTTGCCGCAGGCCACCACCGAGCCGACCACCACCCGGTCACCGACGGAGATCCGCCGGACGTCCGGGCCGACCTCCACGACCTCGCCCATGAACTCGTGGCCGAGCACGTCCCCCTCGCGCATCGCCGGCAGGTAGCCGTTGATCAGGTGCAGGTCGGAGCCGCAGACGCTGCTCGCCCGGACCTTGACGATGATGTCGCCGGCCGACCGGACGGTCGGCTCCGGCACGTCGCGCACGGCGAGCTTGCCGACGCCCTCCCAGCACAACGCCCTCACGGCCGTCCTCCCACGATCAGCTTCTCGCGTACCTTGTCCGTCGCCCGTTCCTGGCGCGGGCTGCGCCCCGACGGGTCGTGCCGGGTGTCCAGCACCTGGCCGGTCTCGATCAGCGACTTGATCCGGCGCAGCGCGGTGCGCAGCGCCAGGTCCGGCTCGTCCCCGCCGACCAGGCCGACCGCCCGGCGCAGCGGGCCGGAGCGCCACCGCAGCTCGGCGCGGATCTCGGTGCCGCGGTCCTGCGGCGCGGCGACCAGCTCGACCCGGCCCCGCTGGGCCACCGGTCCGTCGGTCACCCGCCAGCCGAACCGGCCCGGCCCTTCGACGGTGATCTCGGCGCGCCACTCGGTGCCGCCGCCGGCCGGGTCCGCGGCCACGCACCGCCACCGGTTGTCGTCGAGCTGCTCCAGGGTGGCCCACTCGGCCAGGCCCCGGTCGAGTCGTTCCCGGTCGGTCCAGAAGCCGATCACCGCGTCGACCGGCCGGTCGACGGTGATGCCGCGGTGCACCACGTACCAGCCGTCCTCCCGGTCGGGCTGGTGCCGGCGCCGGCGCCGGGCCACCGTCCGGGTGATCCCGAGCGCCGTCAGCGCGGCGGCGCCGGCCAGCGCCCACCTCGTTCCGTTGCTGCTCATCACGTCTCCTCCAGGTCGGACGGCTCGCACGCCCGTATTCCGCTGCGCTACCCGGCCCAGGGCGGCCGAAACGGTTTCAGGAGCCGCATTCCGGGCACCCGGCTGATCCCCACCCGACGGGAGACGACGTGACGGACACCGCTGCGCATCCACGCCCCGACCGGACCGCGCGGTCCGCGCCGGTCCGGCTCCCGATGGCGTACGTCCTGCCGGTGCGCGCCCACGACGACCGGGGCCTCGACGAGCTGACCGGCTACCTGTGCGAGCTGAGCCGGTGGGTGGACGTGGTGGTGGTCGACGGGTCCGCGCCGGCGCTGTTCGCCCGCCACGCCGACGCCTGGCGGGGGCTGGTCCGGCACGTCCCACCGGACCCGGCGCTGCGCGGGCGCAACGGCAAGGTGGTCGGGGTGCTCACCGGGGTGGCACTGGCCCGGCACGAGCACGTGGTGATCGCCGACGACGACGTCCGGTACGACCTGCCGGCGCTGCGCGCTGTGCACGACCTGCTCGACCGGGTGGACCTGGTCCGGCCGCAGAACCACTTCGACCCGCTGCCCTGGCACGCCTGGTGGGACACCGGCCGGACGCTGCTGGCCCGCGCGTTCGGCGGGGACTGGCCGGGCACCCTGGCGGTGCGCCGGAGCACGTTCCTGGCCATGGGCGGCTACGACCCGGACGTGCTCTTCGAGAACCTGGAGCTGGTCCGCACGGTCCGGGCGTACGGGGGCAGCGAGGCCACCCCGGCGTGGCTGTACGTGCGGCGGCTCCCGCCCACCGCCGGACGCTTCCTCGGGCAGCGCGTACGCCAGGCGTACGACGAGACGGCCCGGCCGGCGTGGCTGCTGGCCGCGCTGGCGGTGCTGCCGGCGACGGCGGCCGCGCTCGCCGCCCG
>NZ_CADEAU010000451.1 GCF_902825405.1 Micromonospora maritima
GTCCGGCGAGCCGGCGAGCGCCACCACACCCGTCGCGACGACGCCGACCGCGACCGCGGCGGCCAGGCCGGCGGCGATCCGGGTACGCCGGGCACGCTGCCGGCCCCGACGGCGCACCTGCTCGGTGGGCGCCCAGACGAGCTGGGCGGTGTCCTGGTAGAGGTCCGAGAACATCGGATCAGGCATTGCGGACCTCCTCCGGGAGGGTCACGTCGAGCAGGGCGGCGAGGGCCTTGCGGCCCCGGGAGAGGCGGGCCTTGACCGTGCCGGTCGGCACGCCGGTCTGCGCGGCGATCTCCGCGACCGACAGGTCGGCCAGGTGGTGGAGGACGATGGCCTCCCGTTGTTCGGCGGACAACCGCCGCAGCGCGGCGATCAGCGCGACCGTGTTCTCCGACGGTGGCCCGACCGCCGGTTGCGGGCCGTGTCGGCGGTAGGCGACGACACTGTTGCGCGCCTTCCGCCACCGGTTGACCAGCAGCCGGTGCCCGACGGTGCGCACCCACGCCTCCGGGTCGTCGTACGCGCTGACCCGCGACCAGCGCTGCCAGGCCCGCGCGTACGCCTCCTGGGCGGCGTCCTGCGCCTCGGCGCGGTCACCGCCGAGCGCGTACAGCACCGTGACGACCCGTTGCCTGCTGTTCCGGTAGAACTCCTCGAACCCACTGTCCGGATCCATCTCTCTCCCCGTTGCCGTCCTGCGCCTGACACCCGCCGGCGGGGGCGTCGGTTGCATCCGGTCCGTGATCCGACCCGTACCCCTCAGGTATGACGCGAAGATCGTCCTTCGGCCGGACTGCGCGGTGGCCCGCGCGGGCTACGGTCGGACCATGACCGATCAGCACCCGGCGCTCTCCCTGCGTGGCCTGGCCAAGCGGTTCGACACGAAGGTCGCGGTGGCGGGCGTCGACCTGACCGTGCCGACGGGCTCGTTCTACGGCCTGCTCGGCCCGAACGGGGCCGGCAAGACCACGACCCTCTCCATGACCGTCGGCCTGTTGCGGCCCGACGCCGGCGAGGCGCGGGTGCTCGGGTACGACGTCTGGTCCGATCCGGTACGCGCCAAGAGCCTGCTCGGCGTGATGCCGGACGGGGTGCGCCTCTTCGACCGGCTCAGCGGCGCGGAGCTGCTGGCGTACCACGGTCTACTGCGGGGCATGGACCCGGCGGTGGTCGACCAGCGGGCGGCGGAGCTGCTCGACGTGCTGGCGCTCACCGACGCCGGCCGCACGCTCGTGGTCGACTACTCGGCCGGCATGAAGAAGAAGATCGGCCTGGCCTGCGCGCTGCTGCACGGCCCGCGCCTGCTGGTGCTCGACGAGCCGTTCGAGGCGGTCGACCCGGTGTCGGCGGCGCTGATCCGGGACATCCTGCACCGCTACGTGACCGGCGGCGGCACGGTGATCTTCTCCAGCCACGTGATGGAGGTGGTCGAGCGGCTCTGCTCCCACGTGGCCATCCTGGCCGAGGGACGGATCAAGCGGGTGGGCACGCTGGGCGAGGTACGTGGCGACCGGTCGCTGGAGGAGGTCTTCGTCGAGGTGGTAGGCGGCCGGACCGCGACCGGTGAGGAGCTGTCGTGGCTGTCCCGGTGACCGCCGTCGAGCCGCCGGCCCGGACCGTCTCGCCCCGGCACTTCGTCCGGCTCAAGCTGCGGGTGCTGGGCAACAACTTCCGCGGCCAGGCGTGGCGGATCGCGCTGTTCGTGCTGGGTGTGCTGTTCGGGCTCTGGTTCGCCGGGGTCGGGTTCTTCCTGCTGGCCGCGCCGGGCCTGGCCGGTGAGTCCCGGTACGCGCTGATGACCGCCGCGTTCGGCGGCGGCGTGCTGACACTCGGCTGGCTGCTCCTGCCGCTCGTCTTCTTCGGTGTGGACGAGACGCTGGACCCGGCCCGGTTCGCGCTGCTCCCGCTCTCCCGCCGCACCCTGGTCACCGGCCTGCTCGCCGCCGCGCTGGTGAGCGTGCCGGCACTGGCCACCACGGTCACGGTGGCCGGGCTGGTGGTCACCGCCGGTGCGCTGGGCGGCTGGTCGGCCGCGCTGGTCGGCGCGCTCGGGGCGCTCGGCGGGCTGCTGGTCTGCGTGGCCGGGGCCCGCGCGGTCACCAGCGCGTTCGCCACCATGCTGCGCTCCCGCCGGGTACGGGACCTGGCCGCGGTGCTGCTGGCGGTGCTGGCCGCGCTGCTCGGCCCGTTGCAGCTGTTCGTGGTCGCCGCCGTGCAGCAGGCCGACTGGGACCGGCTGACCGGGGTGGCCCGGGTGCTCGGCTGGACCCCGTTCGGCGCGCCCTGGACGGCCGGCGTCGACGTGGCCGAGGGCCGGGCCGGCGCGGCGGTGGTGTGCACCACCGCGCGCCCGGAGGCGGTGGACCCGGCGCTGCGCGGCCCGGACCTGCTGGCCCTGCGGATCACCGTGCCGCTGCCCGACCCGGCGCTGCGCCGGGAGCAGTTGACCGTGCTCACCCGCCAGGTGCCGCTGGCCGGCGACGTGCGGCTGGACGAGGTGGCGGCGCGTACCCCGGGGTTCGTCGCCGCGGATCTCGCGGCGCTGGTCCGGGAGGCCGGGGTGCGGGCGGCGCTGCGGCAGAAGACGGCGGAGACGCCGACCGTGGCGATGGCCGACTTCGCCGCCGCGTTGGAGGTGGTCCGGCCGACCACCATGGCCGCCTCCACGTTGGAGCTGGCGTCGGTGACGCTCGACGACGTGGGCGGGCTGCACGAGGTCCGGCAGACGTTGACCGAGTCGGTGCTCTGGCCGCTTACCTATCCGGACACGTTCGCCCGGTTGGGCGTGACGCCGCCGCGCGGGGTGCTGCTCTACGGGCCGCCCGGCTGCGGGAAGACCTACCTGGTCACCGCGCTGGCCGGCTCCGGACGCGCGAACGTGCTGTCGGTGAAGGGCGCCGAACTGCTCTCCAAGTGGGTGGGCGAGAGCGAACGCGCGGTCCGCGAGCTGTTCCGCCGGGCCCGGGAGGCGGCGCCCACCCTGGTCTTCCTGGACGAGGTGGACGCGCTGGCCCCGGTGCGCGGTCAGGCCACCGACGGGGGCACCACGGACCGGGTGGTGGCCGCGCTGCTCACCGAACTGGACGGGGTGGAGGCGCTGCGCAACGTGGTCGTGGTCGGCGCGACGAACCGACCGGAGCTGGTCGACCCGGCGCTGCTGCGTCCCGGCCGGCTGGAACGCCTGGTCTACGTGCCCCCGCCGGACGGCCCGGCCCGTACCGAGATCCTCCGGGCGGCGGCACGGAACGTGCCGCTCGCGCCGGACGTGGACCTCGACGCGCTCGGCGGCGACCTGGACGGCTTCTCCGCGGCCGACTGCGCGGCGCTGGTGCGGGAGGCGGCGCTGGCCGCGATGCGCGAGTCGCTGAGCGCCCGCACGGTCACCGCCGCGCACGTCGAGGCGGCCCGCGCCCGGGTCCGCCCGTCCCTCGATCCGGCGCAGCTCGCCCACCTGGAGTCGTACGCCGCCAGCCGGCGGTGACGGCTCAGTCGGTGGGCAGCAGCGGCCCGAGCGGACCGAGGTCGAGGTTGAGGTCCTCGGGCGCGAGCCCGAAGTACTCACGGAGCTGGGTCATCTGCTCCTCCAGCGCCATCAGCGTGGCACCGATCCGCTCGACCTGGTCGTCGTCGAGGTCGCCCAGGTCGACCCGGCGCAGCGCCTGCCGTTCCATCAGTTGCCGGAGCAGTTCGACGACGGTGAGCACCAGGCTGGCCAGGCCGCGCTCGACCGAGTTCTCGTCGACCGCGAGCCGCCGGTCCAGCGGCCGGACCCGGGGCGCGGTCCAGGCCGGCTCGCCCAGCGCCGCCGCCAGGTCGGCCGCCTCGTCCCGGGTGGTCACGGCGCCACCGCCGGCTCCGGCGGGACCAGCGGGCCGGTCCCCGGCTCCGGCGGGGCGAGGGCGCCGACCGACGCGATCAGGGCCCGCAGCGAGATCCGGACCAGGTCGACGTCCGCGATGGCGAGCGTGATGTCGCCGGTGACCACCACACCGGTGGCGAGCACCCGGTCGAGCAGGTCGACGAGCGCCACCTGCCGGTAGGCCGACGGGTCGTCGGCGCTGCTCGGGGCCAGTGCCGTCACGGCCATGCCGACTCCGCCGCCGGTTCCGCCACGAAGGAGTACGCCGGCCACGGCCCGGTCAGCTCCAACCGCAGCTCCGGATGCCTGTCGGCGAGCGCTTCCGCCAGCGCGCGGAAGCCGTCCAGCCCGGCGCGGTCGACCAGGTACGCGCCGTTGAGCACCATCGCGGTGGCCGCGCCGGAGAGCCTGCGGTCCTGCGGTGCGTGCCGCCGGGCGGCGACCGCGTGCCCGGCGAGCGCGGCGTGCACGG